>DAOVFN010000102.1 GCA_030672885.1 Candidatus Aenigmatarchaeota archaeon
AAGCAGCATCTGGTTTTGCTGTCCCTTGAGGGCATTCTCAGCTTCTATCCGCCTTGTTTCCTCCGCTGCGGCTTTTTCCTCGGCGGCTTTCCGATCATCGTCTGAACGCTGCCGCTCACGGTCTGCCGCATCGTTTGCCCGTTGTTCGGCGGCTTTCCGTTCCTCTTCTGCGTTCTGCAATCGTTTCTCCTGCATCTCTTTGACGGTAGGGGGATTGCTGAGGTCCTCTATTGTCTGGACATAATCGCCCCTGGCCTTAGCTGCCTCAGTCTTCTTCTTATATTCCGTCGCTTCGTCCTCAGGGGACTTCTGCAGGTTCGGGTTCCCTATCAGTGTCTTCCCCACTCTTTGCAGAAACTCCTCCCCCTTGACTGGCTTCTTGTCTTGCTCCATTGTCTCCTACCTCCTGTAGATATTGGAATGGCATTATATCCATACCCATGATTTTCCGAAGTATCTGTATGGCATCGCAAAGAAACTCTCCGACCGTGCCCTCATAGCCGTATCTTTGCCTTGCCAGTTCATATGTGCTCATTATGAGGAATCCACCATACTGGTTTATCCTCCAGTCCGCGGGCTCGATAATGAGTCCCCCGACTACAATAGGCTCGAGAGAGCGAGGCCTCACCTGTGTATCCTTCTGTTCTAGTGGTAACTTTTGGTCTTGCAGTCTTCGCTCGTCCGCTACCTTTTTTTCCGCCTGTTTTCTCTTCTTTTCACGACCCTCTCTCACTCTGGACAGGGTTGCTTTGCTGTGGCCGGCCGCAAGGATATCTTTAGTCGTGGAGCCCCGGTCGAGCATGGCGTCGACCTCTAGTTGCTTTGGTGTCCAGCTTATCTTTCTGCTCACAATCCTTCGCTTAATTCCCGTTTGTTCCCGCTTTATTTCCGCCTGGTTTCCATTATAAAATGGGTGTTGTGAACTGTCAAGGTCTTGACTTATCCTCCCGTGGCAATTAAACTAAAAGCATGGATCCTCAGGTGGTGGCTTCCATCTTCCGGGAGGGAGGCAAGTTAATAACGAGTTTTCTGCAGTCCTATGGTGTTCCACACCTCGGGCAGCATGGAACATCAGAGTCGAAAGAAACGAAAGGGCTGACCACGGATGAAACGATAAACTACCAAAAGAGGGAAATTGTTAAAGAGCTATTACTGCTGGAAGGCCACCTGCAGCAGGGCTGTAAGATAGGGGGCATTGCTTGCGACTGCTGCACCAAGCATCCCATCACCATAGAGGGCCTGGCACAAGAGACCACCGGCATGACCCCGGAGCCAGTGTTCAGAGAGATTGCTGAGTGGGCCAGGTCAGTTGGTGAAATAACAAGCGAGGCTGCCTCTGCCTCCGGCAAACATGACGAAGAATACCCCAAGTTGGCCATAAAGGCACGTGAGTTTCGCAAGACTATAATGCCTACTGAAAAGGAGGTGTAACATGACTGATGATAAGAGTCCCCGATGTCTTCCTGATACCAGGGAGCAGATATTTCGGACAGTCCAATCATTCATGGGGAAATTGGGGGATGCTTTCCGTCAACGCATAGCCATGCTTAAAAGGAAATAATAATGGCGAAGTATGCGCCGCAGATTGACGGCCTTTTCCCGATTGTTATTAGTCAGGATGAGTATGACAGGGATTGGAAGCCTCATGGGTGGAAACTTATTGTAATCGGCCCTACTTCTACCTGGCGAGAGGAATGGGGGTATTGGGAAGCCATCAGGGATATTGTTCAGAATTGTCTCGACGAGGCGGAAGCCTACTCTTATGGCTACGATGACAGAGGGTTGTGGATTGCCGATAAAGGTAAGGGAGTCGCCGTCTCCGATTTCCTGTTAGGTCCACCCAAGCTGAAGCCTGATTGGGCCAGAGATGAAAAGACTCTATATGCCAATATGAAGACCGTCCAAGAAGTCTCAGAGAAAATAATAGACCTACTCGAGCGACAGAAGACCATGCTTATCCCAATGACAGCATCATCTGAGGCACCAATAAAACGGATTGAACGAGTTGAAATGAAGTACTCCGCCGCCGAGATTCGGGAGATGGCCTGCAAGCATGGAATCACAGGTGACAGTAAGCGAGATCTGTGTCGGAAGTTAATTAGAAGGGGAGTATTGAAATAAAGCTGACCTCAGACAGAATGTATAAGTGGTGGGAAAATAGTGATCTCAAACAATAAAAACGAAGGCGACTTCGGCCTGGACATGGGGGAAGTCATCATCCCCGCCCGGGAGTTGCGTTGTCCAGGGTGTAAAAGGTTCTTGGGGTATGTGGCTATCGCGTGGGGAGCAATCAAAATAAAGTGCCCTAATTGTAAAGAGTGGACTACTCTTGATGTGAGTCCAAAGAAGTAGTAATTTCAACTCTTGACAAGTTTTGGTTTTAATTGTATATTGAAGGTAGGTCGAGAAGGGCAAGAGACCATTGAAGGTCAGGAAGCTCAGGTAATCCTTGGAGACTAACAAATGATTATCAAAGGAATCACCGGTATCTTCGTCGGCCCCAAGCGTCGGCCCTCGCAATATCGAGCCGTGGATGCCCCCTACCCTGTAGGCGGTAACGCTGGCTTCTATATTGCTTCCCGGCCCAGGCCATACCCCTTAACCTCTCAACAGAGGAAGGTAAGGGACGTCGCTTCGACATGCGGCATAAGAAAGGGCATGGACAAGCGAGCGCTTATGACCGCTATGGTGGAATGTGTGGGTCCGAAGATGAGACACTAGCCGGTAATCGGCCCGGGGGAGGCTGCCACCTCCCCCTTCTCCTATAAGAAAATGTCCAGACAAGAGGCTCGGCGCAGACTCCAGGCAGCAGACCCGAATCTTACAATAGTCTCAGGCCGGCGACGCAATACCAAGGAGAACTCTGTGCAATCACTACCCAAAGTCTTATCACCAGAGGAGGCGAAGGCATGGGGATTGCCAGAAATGATACCTCTTTCCCCTCCTGAGAAAGTCCTGGACATTGAAGCTAAATGGTCCAAGGAAGACCTGAAGACCTTGGCCATACAGTATGCCCTCGAATCATCAGGAGGCAAGGACCTGCTAATTCAGAAATTGCTCTATGTTGGCGCCATGGATGAAAATGGTGAGCTTACCGGATTACCTATTGAAGTGATTGGAGAGCTGATAAAGGTGCCATATGTCATAGGCTTCAAAAAGTTCTGTTGTAGACTTTGTGTTGCCTGTGCCCCGGAGCATCTTCTCAAAAGAGGACAATTTTTCGAGCGTATAGTCTGGTTGAGAGAACACTACAAGGTTGCACATCCAGGAGTATGGGGGGAAAAGAATGCCTGAGTATTTTACCACGAAGTCCTATCTTGTCAGCTCGAAAGAGAAGCTGGTCCTGCCATTAGCTTTCAAATCAGCCGTAGAAGCAATTGACTATT
>DAOVFN010000086.1 GCA_030672885.1 Candidatus Aenigmatarchaeota archaeon
TTCCCTGCTGTGGAATTTCAGGATATAATTATACTCTGCCGGCAGCCGCTCAACCGGGTACTCGGGCTTGCCTTCCTTTAAAATCATGTTCGCAGGGTATTGGTCCCGGTATTGATATGACGGCTTTGAAGGGTCCTGCCTTGTCGTTGTTATTCTTTCTTCAAACAGCCGCGACCACTCAGTTGAGAACCGCTGCCCAATGTCACGCGGGAACGCAATAACGCCCGTGTTGAAAACATTGACTGCCCCCTCGTGGTGTATCGCTATCTTCCCCTGCTCCGCAACCTCGAACAGATACGTCAAGTCACCATTCACATAAATGTCCGTGTCAATGAGCACTGTCGTCTCGAACGGGGACAGCAGGCCTGCCCTTGTCTTGAACATGTGGGCCCCCACCTTGTCCCGCACGAACATAACCATAACGGGCTGGCTGTTGTGCTTTCTCAGGGACAGCATGAACCGGCGCAGGTCGTCTTGCCGGTCCATTGTTGTGACGGCATAAAACCCCCGCCTCGCCCGGCCTGTCCACTCGGGGTTATCCATGCGTTGCTCCCCTGGGGACCGCCGGCCTGACAACTATCGGTTTATAAATTCCCTTCCACAGGAACCACCAGCGCGCGTGCTGCATTACCTGGGCGCCGTATTTTTTTGCATACGCGCTTGCCTGCTCCCGCGTTAAAAGCCGCTTGTGGTCCTTTACATTGTTCGGCGTTGCCGGCGTTGACAGCATCCATGCTTTACATACCCTGTCGAGCTCGTTTAGGGTAGCCCCCACGTCCTCGATACGGGGTAGATGTTCGACTACCTCAGAGCAGCACCCGCAATCAAACTCCCTGTTTTTGAACGGCAGGTCCGTGCAGCTCCCCCTGGTAAAAATTCCCTTCCACCCATTGGCCCGGAGCAGCTTCTCCGCGACGTCCGACACGTCCAGCGCATGCGTCGCACCTATCAGAATCGGCTCGTATCCCGCAGACCCAACAGACAGAACCTTGTTCCCACTTTTGTTATAACGCGAGCAGAAGGCCTTGATTGTCCCGTACCGTTCCGGGCTCCCCCCCTTCTCGCAGTAGTTGGTGCATTTTATTATCACGCCTTCCTCTGCCTTCAGGTACTCGGGCGTCAAGTCCATGTTTATTAATATTGAGCCACAAATATAAGCATGGTTGTACAGCCAACATACGAGGTCATTAAAAAAGAGGACTTAGCCGCCGCGTTCGCTGACGCCCTGGCAATTACGAACGCCGAGACCCTGGCCAGGATAAACAACCTCATAGACCTGTATGCTGCAACTGCTCCCCCGAGCTTGTGGACCTGGGGACATACGAGCCGGTGGGGGTATGATAAGTGGTGGTGACATGCCTGCCGGTTGGGTAAAATTCGCTGAGGGGTCTGTGCGCCCTGGTGCTTCTGTTCCTGCAAACGTGACAGTACACAGTGGTCTCAGGTTGTGGGTTGACATTCCATTCACCAGGACACACTTCAAGTTTTCAATGCGGGCCGGCAAGCTCAGGATTACCAGGACATACAGCGGGGTCATTAGAACATCTTTCTTTTCCGTCAACAAGGGAGCCAAATCAATAGGCACCGCAGACGGCGGGTCGCCCTGGTATGTTGAGCAGCTCTTGCCTGACGTTCCAGTTGCCCCAGGAAAAGGCACAATACAGGGGAAGGTGATGGTCATGCCGTCCGGGGACAACCTGCCTGGTGTTAAGGTGGCCTGGTCACTCGGCGGGGCGGTTGCCACCGATTTTAAGGGCGACTATGTCCTTCGTGATGTGCCGGCAGGCCGTGGCACCCTGTCCGTGTCCAAGTCCGGCCTTGAGGGTCCGAGCCAAACTTTTGATTTCGCGGGCGGTGTTGAAATCCGCCATTTCAACATGGCAAGGCCGGGGGTTCCCATCCCCCCGGTCTGGAAGCCAATAGCTGAGGAAACCACGGGTTTCTGGGAAGCCAGGGGTTACACGCCCGAGCAGGCCGCACACATTGCAGTGTGGTGCAAGACAAACAAGGCGACACCATCGCCGGAAAGAATCGGCAAGATACTGTCAAAGCTGGAACCCCCAACAGAAACAGAGCTCCATAAAGCATGGAGAGAGTTTGCCGCAAACCCGGACATAGTGACCGCGATTGGCCTGCTCCCCAGCTCGACCATTGAAAGCTTTTCCAGGGTGTTCACAGGATGGAGTTATATTGATGATGAGCCGGCTGAGGCAAGGACAGGGGACCAACAAGCAGTAGTCTTAATTATTGGAGGGCTTGCCATAGGGACAATGGGTGCAGTGATTAAAGCACTACCGCTCATTGTGGGTCTGTCATCAGCCAAGGCAGCATTAGCATCAGCAGCGACAGGGACCGCAATGAAGGGCATGATTAAAATACCCGGTCTCTCAGTCATCACGAAGGTCATGCTCGGCGGGCTGTTGTTGTCACAGTTAGACGTTCTATGTTGGGGTTTTGGGTTATGCCCAACAAGGGCACGTGACAAGATTGAGGGCCTGATAGGGTCAACACGGAGCTCGTTGATAACACTCAGCAAAAAGGTAAAAGATAAGGATTGGGCTTCAGCCAGGACGATGGCCATAAATGTGAAAACACTACTCAACCAAACTAAGGCAGAGATGGAGGGGTTTAATCCGAAATTCTGGGAGGACGCAGGTTTTAGCATTGACGACCTTAAAACAACCTTTGACACCATGGAGGGAGAGCTTCAAACATACCTGGACGATTACCCGGGGCTGAAGGCTGGTCCTGTGACCTTCCCTAAGGAGTTTGAGCTCAAGAACGTCGAGGTTGAGGACGGGGATACCCTGATATTCCCGGGGCACCCCGAGGTCCAGGACAGAATAAGGATGCTCGGCATTGATACACACGAAAGCGAAACAGAAGCCGGCAAGAAGGAAACCGACTACCTGAAGGCCCTCATTGAAGGCGAGACTGTCACAATCAAGGTCAACCAATATAACGACCCCGGGCTCACAATCGGTTATTATGGCCGGCTTCTGGGCGGAGTGTTCGTTGGGAAACAAGACATCGCCCTGGTAATGCTTGAGCACTTTGGCAAGAGCATACTCACCGCTACAAAATATCAGAAAAAATACCGCTGGATTGATTGGGACTTGTACAAGAGCACGGCAAAAGCAGCCACAGGCCCCGCCGTCATCGAGTTTAAAATCAGCATAGACAGCACACCCACCAAGGCGAAGCTCTACATTGACGGCGTTTATACACATCACCTGACCCCGTCCAACGAGAAAGAGCTCAAGGACGTCATGGACATGCTCGCCCCTGGTGAACACATATTCAAGGCCACCAAGGCAGGCAAGGAGGGGGCAGTCACGGCCACAATAACGTCCGGGGCAAACCCCGACATACATATCACACTTAAGGTTGTGGGCCTGGTCCCGGCCCCGCCCGATACCATTGTCCCGCCCGTTATCCCCGAAGTCGAGGAGTTTAAAATCAATATCATAAGCACGCCCCAGCGTGCCAAGCTCTACATTGACGGCGTTTATACACATCACCTGACCCCTTCCGACGAGAAGGAGCTCAGTGACGTCATGGAGATGTTGACGCCAGGAACGCATACAATCAAGCTTACAAAGGGAGGCAAGGCCATCGAGCAAGAGGTAGAAATCAAGGCCGGCTACAATGAGCCCATGTACTTCACGCTCGAGGTGATTGGTTTGCCGAAATCAAGGGAGGAGCTCGAGGCGTCCATCACTGCCCTGGAGGCGCAGCTCGCCCTGCTCAAGGACGAGCTCGCGAAGCTCCCCGAATAGAAATTAAAGAGCTCTCTAATAATATTTATGACTGAAGAAGAAAAGACAGAAGCCGAGGCCGAGGACGACGACGAGCCTGAAGAAGAACCCGAGCAGGAAGCCAAGCCCAAGGAAGAACAAAACATAA
>DAOVFN010000066.1 GCA_030672885.1 Candidatus Aenigmatarchaeota archaeon
ACTTGGGATCGAGTTCGGAGCCGATATAGTTCTGGAAATACGGCGCCCCGTACCTGGATGTCATCTCAAAGAGAAGTTTGGCATTGTCCGTATCCCACCCAAAGTCCCTTGTCACGTTGTATGTGGGAATCGGGAACGAGAATATCCTTCCATGGGCATCCCCTGCGGCCAGGACTTCGATGAATGCCCTGTTTATCATGTCGATTTCCTCCTTGAGGTCCTCATATGCATGGGGCTGCTCCTTTCCGCCAACAATTGCATGGTCTCCCTTCAGGTCCTCGGGGACTTCCCAGTCGAATGTGAGGTTGGAGAATGGAAATTGCGATCCCCATCTGGATGGTATGTTCAGGCTGAATACGAGTTGCTGCATGTTCTGCTTTACCTGTTTGTAGCTGAGCCCATCGGCCCTCACGAAAGGGGCAAGAAGGGTGTCCACAGAACTGAAAGCCTGGGCGCCGGCAAATTCCATCTGGAGGCATCCTATGTAATTGACCATCTGGTGGACGACCGTGGACATGTGCTTGGCGGGCTTGCAGTCCACCTTATTGGGCACCCCGCCGAATCCCATGAGCAGCAGGTTCTTCAGGGACCATCCAGCGCAATATGCTATGACTCCGTGCGACAGGTCATGGATGTGAACGTATCCTTTTCTATGGGCATCTGATATGTCATGTGTATACATCTGAGTGAGGTTGTAGTTCGACATCACCTTTCCTGCCGTGTGCAGGAGCAGGCCTGAGAACGAGAACGCTTCATTGGAGTTTTCCTTTACCCTCCAGTCGCTCTGGTCCAGGTATTCCCCAATGGTGTTTATCGCGTCCACCATCACGTGCTTGGTCTCTCTTATCTTGGCCTTTTGCTGCCTGTATATTATGTAGGCCTTGGCGGTCTTGGCGCGGCCGCTCTTTATCAGGATTCTCTCCACGATGTCCTGTATCTCCTCCACAGTGGGGACTTCTTTTTCCCCGAACTGGTATTCAATGACCGTGACAACCCTTTTGGCCAGCCTCTCTGCGGTCTCGTGGTCCTTGCCGCCCACGGATTGCGCCGCCTTCCATATGGCCTCGGTAATCTTCTCCTTGTCGAATGGGGCAATTTTCCTGTTCCTCTTTCTTATGCTCTTTACCCTGAACCTCTCTTCCCCTGTCATGCGATCACCTTTTAATAAGCTTCTCAAGTTCCTCCTTGAATGAATTCAGGTCATCGAATTCCCTATAGACCGAGGCGAACCTTATGTATGCTACCTTGTCTATTCCCCTGAGCTTCTTTACCACCATCCCTCCGATGGCCTTGCTATCCACTTCAGTGGACGGGTGGCCCCTCAGGGAGGTCTCGATATCGTCAATGGCATTGTCTATCCTCTCCATTGGGATGGGCCGCTTCTCGCATGCCTTGAGCACCCCGGCAAGCAGCTTGTTGCGGTCGAACCGCTCCCTCCGGCCATCCTTTTTGATAATAATCAGGTCAATATCCTCAATCCTTTCGTATGTGGTGAACCTCTTACCGCAACTGGGGTTGAGGCATTCCCTTCTCCTTCTGATGTGCCTCATATCAAGGGCATCCCTCTTGTCAATAACCCTGCTCTCGTTTACGGCACAATATGGGCATTTCATAACAGCACCTGCTTTGTTGTCTTGCTATCTGGTTCGAGCGACCCAAGCCTAATCGTTTTTTTCTCTCTGTCACACCCTCTAGATAACAAAAACACAAGATGTTGTGTTTGGGCACATACCCTACCACAACATATTGTATATAATGGCCCCGGCCCACTTAAATGCATTTCTATAATCCAGTGGATATTTTGGATTGTCTGTTTTGGAGAATAATCTTTCACGCCACTGCTTCCGCCTCTTGGCTGGCCACGTCCCTGTATTGTTCAGCCCCCACAGGACAACAGCCGCTCAAACCCTCTGGAAGATGCGTTCATAGACCAGCAGCTATATTTTTTCAATAACAGCAACATAAGACGTTTTTTTTGAATCAAGGAACTCCTTAATCCCCCACCCAGTTCCCTTTAGGATATACTTCATCTCTTCTTTAGAAACGAGCAAATAATCAAACCATTCTCCAACACATTTTTCGAATCTTATCCTGATCCGTATTTGTCCAGACATTCTTCCTCTTTTCTTGTTTGATTTATGATATTCAATATGTACAGGGTTGTCAGTTTTATAGATATCAAAGCTTTCAGTGATTATTGTTGCACGATTCGATGTTATTCGATTGAGTTTCTTCAGCAACGCTTTTGCTTTTCTGAGGCTACCAAACAGTCCAAAATTGCTTCCCAACATCAATATGGTATCAAATTGATTCGGTTTGAATCTTCCGATTTCAGTTATTGACATAACCTTTGTTCCTTTCAAACCCCTTTCCTTGCAAACCCTTATCGCTAGAGGCGAATTGTCTATTCCTGTGATATCATACCCTTTCTTTTGAAGATAGAGTGAGTGCTTGCCAGCACCGCAGCCGATATCCAAAACCATACCTTTAACAAATCTCATTGCTCTCTTTTCTTGGATAGACCAATGCTTATGATCGGCAAAATGTTGAATAGGCCCGCCTGGGACACCAAAATAACCATCATCCCTCTCTACAATCTCAAAACTTTCTTTACCTTTCAAGTGGGCCCAAAGTCCTTGGCCATATGCATCATTTTTCGGCTTCATAGAACTACACTCTCTGGAAGAGGTGCTCGCCCTTTCCCGGACGGGTGGCCTCGGTTCTGAAGGAGCAGTCCCTGATGGTCCCGGTCCCGACCCTCAGTTGCTTCCTGAGCTTACCTGCTGTCTCCGGGAGGAACGGTTCCACTAGTATGGACACCACCCTCAGTGCCTCGAGCAGGTTGTACATGACCACCCCCAGTTCCTTACCCTCCAGTTTCCATGGTTCCTTTTTGCTTATGTAGCGATTGCACGCCCTTATGAATGACCATAGCTCCTCCAGTGCATGATGAAGCTCAATATTTTCCATATGTTTCTGCATGGCTTTTATGTTCAGGTAGCGGCTCAGGTGGTCCTTTCCCCTTAACCTGCCCTTGTGGTTCCCCGCGAGCTTGAGCACCCTGGACACCAGGTTTCCGAGGTCTGCCAGAAGCTCACCATTTATCCGCGCCCTGAGAGTCTCCTCTGAGAAGTCCCCATCCTCCCCAAAGGGAATGTCCCTGACGAGCTGGTACCTTATGGTGTCTGCAGGATATCTCTTTGCAATCTCTGCCGGGTCAATTGCATTGCCCAGACTCTTGCTTATCTTCTGGCCGTTCACTGTTATGTACCCATGGACGACAATCTTTCTGGGCAACTCTATTCCTGCTGACATGAGTATGCTCGGCCAGATTACCGAATGGAACCAGTTGATTCCCTTGCCAATCATGTGCATGTCCGCTGGCCAGTATTTCCTGAACATTGCGCTGTCCGGATATTCCAGTGCGGATATGTAGTTGCTCAGCGCATCTATCCACACGTATATCTTATGCTCCCTGTCAATGGGTGTTGTGATTCCCCATTCCATGTTCACTCTGCTCACGCATATGTCCTTGAGGCCCTCGGACCTGACCCTGTTCAGCATCTCCTTTCTTCTGCATTCAGGCACCACGAACCCGGGCCTGGAGAGCAGCTGCTCCACCCGGCTGGTATACCTGCTCATCTTAAAAAAATAGTTCTCTTCTGTTATGGGCTTGGGAGGCTGATCGTGCTCAGGACACTTCCCATCCACGAGCTCCTTTTCTGTCAGGAAGGCCTCGCACCCCCCGCAATAGAGCCCGCTGTACACCCCCTTATAGATATCTCCATTTTCGTGCAGCCTTCTGAAGACGTCCTGGGCGACCCTGATATGCCTCGGCTCTGTTGTCCTTATGAAATCATCATTGGATATGTTCAGGAGTTTGCAGAGTTCCTTGAAGTGCTCGGTGTTCTCGTCAACAAAGTCCCTGACAGGAACCCCGGCCTCCCTGGCGGCCTGCTCGTTCTTCTGGGCGTTCTCATCCGTTCCTGTAAGAAAGTGCACGTCCTCTCCCAGGAGCCTGTGCCACCTGGCAATCACATCGGTCAGTATCTTCTCGTACGCGTGCCCCAGATGCGGCCTGGAATTCACGTAGTCTATGGCAGTTGTTATGTAAAATCTCCTGTCCATACAATCATCCCATCGATTTCTGTTTCGATATATAGTATCGGACATTACTTTTTAGGATATTTCCGATACAACTAGTAAAGGACGAATTCCAATTGGTTATGTCCTTTACTATATATTTGTAACAATGCTGATTTAACCTTGTCGGTGGGAAGTCCCCTTGCGAGGGTTGGGGGATGAAGCGCATGTGAAGACCTGCCATGGCAAGGATAAAAACCGCAGCAGCCAAACCATACCATACTCCAGTCCATCGAGCTCCTTGCCGTCATACCCACGGCCATCTAACATTCAATATTCTCGCATATGATGCCTTCAAGTTCTTTCTCGTCTAACACACCATAGAGCTTGTTGCTTATTATCATAGAAGGTGTGGATGTTATGTTATAGGCATTCTTGACACGCAGTATAGAGGGCTCTTCCAGATA
>DAOVFN010000047.1 GCA_030672885.1 Candidatus Aenigmatarchaeota archaeon
GGAACCCTCTGGAACTACTCAACAGGAGGAGAGGTCAATTCTGTAATGATAGAGGATGTTACATCGGATTCAGGGAATGAGGTAATAGCGGGGTCTGATGACTACAGCACATACACGCTGAACAACCAGGGCGGACTGATATGGAAATATAAGATACAGAGCCTCGTTAGAACCGTGGGTGCAGATGACATTACCTCTGATGTCGGCAATGAGGTGGTGGCTGGATCCACTGACGGCAACCTGTATGTCTTCAATTTCGACTACTTCCCAACCGATATCAAGATTGATGTGGGCGGGAACGGGACAGTGGACTGGCAGTATCCTGGAACGCTCAGGAACACAACCAGGACAACAGGACTGGAGAGCGCCGTCCAGCACTATCTGGATAACGTTTGTAGCGCAGATATATGCCAGGTCCCGATCTTTATCAACTCAAGCCAGCCAGGAAAACTCAATATCTCTGCACTGAATGTGAGCTATTCATATGATGCCAGCAGCATAGTGAGCTGCACCAATCTGACAGGTACGTGGTCAAGGACAAGCAACATTGGCGTGAACGAGAGCGTGGGCAACGAATCCAGGAACGTGAGCTTCCTGGCAAACCCTGACCAGGACACCGAGGTCAGATACATAAAGATTCCCGATGCAGCAGCGTCCTGTGATTTCAATGGGAGTTCCTGCCAGACCGAGACGGTAGGCCCGGACAAGGTATGCAATGTCCCTGACTTCACGATTCCCGGGTCAGGAAGCCTGCCTGAGCCGTTCCTGTTCTGGGAGAGCACAATGAACGCCAGCGTGCCTGTCAGGGGCAATGAATCGGCGTACTGGTATACCAATGACACAGACGACTTCTTTGCCAGGAAGAACCTGACCATATGGAACGAGACCGGAACAGTGTTCTGTAACATATCTGCAAACACAACCGTGGACGATGCCTCGGCAAAGGGCATGTATTTCCTCAATGCCACATGGAGCGGGCAGGTGTGCAACATAACCCCTCAGGCAGATGCGTCGTGCAGCGGGAGCAGCCCGGACTACACGGCCATATCGTGCAGCGGAGACGTGTTCTATGTGTGCAAGAGCGGGAATTTCTTCAGGTGGGTGCAGCCGTATTCCAATTCCAGCGTGGGCTATATAGCAGGGGGGGCCACCAATGTTCCGCCCGTGCTCTCGAATCCAAATGTCACGCTCAACAGCAGTGCATGGGGAGACATGTTCAATTATTCAGTGGGTGTGAGTGACCTGGATGGGGACGGCGTGAACGTGACCCTTCATTACTGGCTCGAGCACAACAACACCTGGTTCGATGGGGGGACAGTGAACATATCCGGGAGCGGAACCGCATGGTTCAATATGACATCGAATGAGAGCTGGGTCGGTGTGAACAAGTACTGGTTCGGGTATCAGGATTTCAATTCCTCAGGGGAGGCCATGCACTTGCCAAGGAACACCGGCACATGCTGGGGTCCCGAGACAACGAAGCACCACACCCAAGTGGTTTACGTATGGGGCAATGACAGCACAGTGAACAGGACAGAATCAGTGGAGCTGGTGGTGGTGATAAACGACTTTGACAACGGCTCGCAACCCGTCCAGGATGGCGTGAACTGCACCCTCTGGGTGACTACGGACGGAGCAAGCTACTGGGAGGGCCTGGACAACACCACCGACCTGGACGGCCACTGTACATTCCACTTCACCCCGGACGGAAACTACTCTACAGGGACCCAGTCATGGAAGGTCGGTGTGGTGAATGACCCTTATTATAATGACTCGAACACCACCGAGTGCCTTGTCGTGAACATAAAAGGCAGGGTGAACGCGACGCTTGTTGAGCCAGATGAGGGGGACGTGTTCTACAGGAATGCCACTAATTGTTTCGAGGCCATGCTGGTGGACCAGTACGGGCATGGCGCGAACCAGACAGGGTTCAATTGTTCGTTCTGGATAAACAACACCTATCTGGGAATCAATGAGACCGATAGCGACGGGCACTGCCGGTTCCTCTGGGACACCAAGTGCAACTACTCGCTTGAGGACTATGTGGTCAATGTGACGCTGGCAAATGAGACAGGATACTATGTAATCCTGAATGATATGGACTGGAGGAATGTGTCCATGTACGATGAACTGAACATCACCATAACAGAGCCGCCAGAATACAGCATATCCCACAGGGGCGAGAACCAGGGCCTCAATTCAAGTGTCAATGACACATGCGGGCTCTGTGCCGGGGGGTATGAGGTCAACTGGTCTGTGAAGTGGAAGAGGATGCTTGTGGTTGCATTGAACAAGGCTTCCGGATATGACAACCAGGTCTTCCCGGTGATCATAAATTCCAGCTGCCTGGAAGCGCTCAATATAGACACAGGGGACTGGCATGTGAACAACACGAGGGTCCTGCTCGACGGGAATGATGTCCCGAGCAGGGTAAACGCATGGAATGACAGCAACAGGACTGCCATAAACTGGTCACAGGAATACTTCGATAACAAGTCGGAGATCGTGTTCCTGGCCAACCAGTCAGACTGGGAGAACCTGACATATGTGGTTATGTACAACTACTCTGACGCGCAAGAGGGCTTCGGCTACATTGAAAACTCCGGGTTTGAATCCGGAGGGCTCTCCCCGTGGAGGTGCTTTTATGGGAACCAGAGCACTGGTGAGCTGCACGGGGGAATATGCAACAACGACTGGTGCAGATGCGAGATAAGTCAGAACGAGAGCAACGGGAACCACTCGCTTCTCATCTCATCGGATGACACAAATCCCATGGGCTATCCATACATACAGGGGGCCAGCATGGACACGGGATGGCCGCTCGGATGGGACAGGCTCAAGGTCAGGTACATGCCCACCGGGCAGTTCATCAATGATGCGTACATAAGGCTCTATGCAGGCACCGGCATGTGCGAACTGAACACCACAACGGATGTATGGCATGAAGATGTATGCGAGAACGCATCCTTTTCGCCAGCAACCCGGATTAACATCACCGTGAGCGCCAACGGCACAGAAGGAGGCGGAGAGAATTATGCATCCAATGTGCGCATAGAATACGTCTGCCTGGCTGATGAGAATGGAAGGTGCGTGAATTACCATTCAGGATACCGCCATTCCGTGAGCATAGGTTCGGAGAGCAGTATTGGGAATGGCACCAATACGACCTGGAACGTTCCCGTAAGCGAACCATTGGGGCTGAGAAGGGTTGTCGCGAATGTATCAGGATATCACTATAAACCAGGATTCGAGAACCTGCACATCTATGTATATGGCTGGAGCGGCCTGAGCCTGGGAAACATATCATCCACAAACTGCACCTATAACGAAACCGGATGGACCTGCATGAAGAACGCCACGCTGGATGCGTATTGCTTTGCCTATGATTCAAATACTTCAGAAGCAATAGGGGGTCACAACATGAGCTTCTGGGGTGACGGGGCGTATCTGGGCTCCAACAGCACTGATTCCGGGGGCAGGGCAATGTTCCACTGGGTGAACTCCACGGAAGCCATTGACAACCACACCATAACGTGCAACATAACAGATGATCCGGTCGCATTCTATAATGACACAGGCAACAACAGCGCGGATATGTATTTCATCATAACAGAGGGAGACACCACGGCTATGCTGGACATGTACCTGGACCCGTCAGCGCCGGCAGAGAACATAACCAGGATCTTCAACCGCACATATAATCTGCATATCAACCTGACCAATAACGGGACCACAATGAGCATGTTTGACGTGCACGTCAATATAACAGTTCCCGGAGACCTGTACGCGGGCGGGGTGAGTTGTGAGCCCATACTGCCCACGAAGAGCTGCAACCGGACATCTGTCATAAATGTCACATACCTGGCAACCGGTGGTCTCAAGGACATTATCGTGAACGTGACATGGACGAATGCAGACACCACCCCTGGAAACATCTCAAACGCGACAAGCATAACCGTGGCAAACAATACAGTGCTGAACATAACAGAGACAGGGATAAACTACACCATCCCAAGGGGGGGAGAGGCCCAGATAGGCAGCATGGTTGTGCAGTCGTTCGGGAACACAGAGCTGCTGAACATAACATTCTCATTGTCCGGGGACAATGCCAGCAACATATCTGAGTGGATATCCTACACGCCCCCACCGGGATTTGACATCCCGCATGCTGGGGAGCAGCCGGTAAGCCTAAGCCTGAACGTCCCTGACAACGCAACGGAAGGCATGTATACGGCAGATATGATCGCGAATGCCACAGGCTCTGCATGCAGCCCGGCATATCAGTGCTGGAATTGCCTGGTGCTGAACATAAATGTCAGCGTGCATGACTGGAAGGTCTCCATAAACCACACCAACAAGAGCATAGGGCTCATGCCGTTTAATGGGACGATAGGGCTCATCCCAGTGATAAACCAGAAGGGCATGAACATGTCCTTCAATGTCAGCGTTGAGAACAGCAACTCGGAGTACATAACCGTTTCCGCAGACGAATTCAGCCTGACGCCATATTTGAGCTTCAGTCTCGAGGTATACCACAACACCACACAGGATTATGTATATGGCAACTACACGGCTGACATAATAATAACGAATATGGACGGTGCTGTCCCCTATAGAGAGAACGTATCCGTGCTTCTGGATGTCGTGAACCTCTCCATGGCAATCATGTCTCCCAACCAGAGCAACCCCACGTCCCCGGTCAATGTGGGTGATATCCTGAACCTGACCGTCAATGTGACGTTCAGCGAGAGTCCTGTGACCGGGGGCATGACATGGAGCGTGAATGTGGGGGGAACGCCATGCGACATAGTCAGCAATTACTCATCAGGCGGGCTCTGGTACATAAACTGCAGCGCACCCGAACTGGCTGGCAACCCCATAAACAACACCCTTGAGCTCACGGGATACTATATAGCAGAGGGGGCATGGCTCACTGTCACAGAGCAGGGTGCGGTTGTCTATAATGACACCACGCCGCCACAGATACATGACATATGGGTGGACGGGGCAGATGATGAGGGAAATGTCCTCTACGGCTCCACGCCCAAGGTAGTGGTCCATGCAGACATAACAGACAACACAGGAGTCACATCGGCGTGGGCAGAGCTCTATTATGAGGGCACCCTGAACAGGGCATATGACATGAACGATGTGTCTGGAGATACCTGGAATTTTAGTTTTGACTCGCCTCTCGATGTGGGGGACTATAATGTAGTGGTGTATGCAAATGACAGCGGAAGCAACCTGAACGACACGTCATCCACAGCAATGGGATATTTTGACATATACAGGGACATAGAGCTCAATGGCACGCTCGTGGACAAGGACGGAGCGCCCATCGATGCGACCATGAGGCTTTACAAGAGCGGCACCCTGTGGGAGATACATAATTTCACGACCAATGGGACAGGCGACTACGGCTGGGTTGTCCACGAGAGGGTCTACGACATGAATGTGGAGTTCTCTGGCCAAGAGATTGTGTTTCACGGCGTGGATATCAATGCATCGGCAGTCAGCCAGTGGGGTGTGGATGAGCCAGACAACCTGACTGACCCAATAGCCCTGGATTATTTCACTATAAACTCGTCTGATATCCTGCATGTCAATCTTCCTGAGGGAGACGGATACAAGATTATGGCGGTTGGCATAGAAAGCAACATGACCAGGGTGAACAGCAGCATGTATTTTAAGCTTGATTATTCACAAGCCCTTTCAGAGATGACTGCAGGGGAGCGCGCCAAGCTCACTGCAACAAATTTTGGGGTGTACAGATGCGGCAACTGGAGCATGTCCACAAGGACATGCGGTGACGGAGATGGTGTTTTTGACGAGTCGATAGGGTCCGCCGTGGATGTGGCCAACAACAGGATAAGCTTCACAACATCCGGAACATCTGCATATGTAGTGGCCGAGTGGGAGGAAACCGGGAACGGGAACGTGAATGATAGCCCCGACGGTTCTACTCCAAGCCGCTCAAGCTCCACATCAAGCAGCACAACCACCACGACCATGCCCTTCTCAGTGACGACCTCGATAGGCAGCATAATGATCCACCCTGGCGAGAACAAGACATATTTGTTCTCGGTGAGGAACAGGGGCTCCAGCAACCTCACGGTATTGCTTGACGTCCAGGGGCTGGAGGATTTCATATTCCCTGAAAAACTCCTCATGCGCCTTGGCCGGAATGAAACAGAAACCATGGACATAGTGGTGTCTGTTCCAGACACCATGGGAACAG
>DAOVFN010000026.1 GCA_030672885.1 Candidatus Aenigmatarchaeota archaeon
CAGGGACAAGAGCCCCAGGGCCAGCCTCGCTGATTTCGATAACGCCGTCAGGGGCGTCTATCACGAGGGCCAGATAGTCATGCGCTTCAAGACCAGCATGGCTGACCCCAATCCCGCACTCAGGGACCCTCCCCTGATGAGAGTGAGCAAGGAGCGCCATCCCCTCAGGGGCCGCAAATACGATGTGTGGCCTCTCTACAACTACGCCTGCACCGTAGAGGACCACGAGTTCGGCGTGACCCATGTCTTCAGGGGCAAGGAGCACGAGCACAACACCGAGGTCCAGAGGAGGATTTATCAGGCATTCGGATGGGAGAAGCCCATCACTGTCAACTTCGGCATGATTTACCTCCCCGATGAGAAGCTCCATACCAGGGACGTAAAGCAGTGGATAAAAGATGGCAAGGTCGCGGGATGGGATGATCCCCGCCTCCACACCGTTCAGGCCCTGATAAGAAGGGGCTTCAGTCCCGAGGCCTTCAGGCTCTATGCCATCCATGTGGGCCTGACCAAGAGGGACATCAGGCTCAACTGGGACACGCTTGAAAGCTTCAACCGCTCCATAATAGACCCAGAGGCCAATCGCTACATGGTGGTCCTGGACCCGGTGAGGCTCTCCCTGCGGGGCGGCCCTGACACGACCAAGGCCATGGCAGACCTGCATCCTGACTACCCCGAGCGGGGCAAGAAGGCCATGCCCTTGGACAGGAAGGAAATCTATCTCTCCCGCAAGGACTGGAAGAGCTTCCAGGGCAAGGCAGTGAGGCTCAAGAACCTCTTCAATGTGCGCCTCAGTGGCCGCACCGCAACCTATGCAGGTGACGTGATAGTCCAGGCCATGCCCAAGCTCCAGTGGGTCTCGAGACCCAACAAGGAGGTGAGGCTCCTCATGCCTGACAGGGAGGTCAGGGCCCTTGGCGAGCAGTCACTCAGGAAACTCAAGAAGGGCAAGCTCCTCCAGATGGAGAGAGTGGGCTACGGCAGGGTTGACAGGAAGGGAAAGGAAATCACGATAATCTGGACGCACAGGTAACCTCGCGCGGACTTTCGGACACCCCCTCCGAGGAGGAGAGCAAACGAACTTGCCTAGTGACTATGAAAGTATAGCAAAGGACATAACCAATTGGAAAGTATCCTTTGCTAGTTGTACCTGACACTATTCCAAAAAGTTATGTCAGGTACTATATATTATCCTTTGATATTTTCCCATGACTCAATGATGCACTTAGTCACTAAATCAATCATAGGTTTTAGGTTTCCTTTATCTGCCTCTTGCAGGCTTTCGTAATATCTTCTCCTGTCGTTGTATTTAATATCGATCATAGGAAAGCCAGAATCTTTAAGTATGTAATTCGATACTAACCTACCTACCCTACCATTGCCATCTCTAAATGGATGAATAGACTCAAATGCAACATGAAAATAAGAAGCCAGTGTAACAGGATGATATCTGTTCTTATTATGTGCATACCATTTCATTAATTTCTTGAATTCAATAGGCACTTGCGAATGCTTAGGGAGATTTTTATCAACCCCCACAATTCTTACTTGAACATCCCTGAAAACACCTGCATATTTCCATAATATATTGTGCATCAGTTTTTTGTGAATAACTAATATGAACCTCTTTGTCAATGATCCTTTATAAGAAATCATGAAATCAAATGCATCTTTATGGTTTTGTACCTCATATACCTCCTTGATAGATTTATCTTTCGGTGCAATCTTGTCATGCAATATCAATTTTGTATCCAATAAGGATAGGGTAGAGCCTTCTATTGCATTCGTGTTGTACGTAAATTCTGTAATAAACCATTCATAATATTTTTTTTCTGAGAATTCGTCTAGTGTTTTTTTATATTTAGAATATTCTTTCTTTATTCTTTCTAAGCTTGTTATATCTTCATCACTAATTAACGTCAATAAAGGATCTTCTGCTTCTCTAAATATCCTGACCTTTTCTTCAAGCATGCATTTCTTTTTTAATATCAATTCATTGACTTCTTTTTCAGATAAATTACTCCCTAGATAAATCTTGATCTTTTTCCATCTACCGTTCGAACGAATATTCTCTATTAAGTAATGATACTTGTTATTCCCTCTTTCTTCAGCCTTTTGGTACATATATGCATATGGGCTGCACATCTATTTAAATAGTATCATTAACTGTGCTACCCACAAATATTAGATTGTGTGTATAGCCCCGCGCGAACTATTCCTCTTTCTCTTCCCCGCCGGTGATGCCCTTTCTGGTCTTTATCTGGGTTATGACCTTGTGCTCGAGTTCCTTGGGCAGCGGCTCATACACCACATCAATGAGCCAGAAGAATCCGGTCCCCCCTGTGGCGGACTTGAGATCGGAATTGAACCCGAACATCTCTGCAACAGGCAGTTTGGATTTTATCTGGGTGGCTCCCCGCTCCTCTTTCATCTCAAGTATCTGTCCCCTTCTGTTGTTTATCTCCTTGCTTGCCCCGCCCATGTGGTCACTGGGAACGTCTATCCTTATTGTCTGCTTGGGCTCCAGTATATAGGGCTTTGCTGCCATCATGGCATCCCTTACGGCACTCCTGACTGCGGGTATTACCTGCGCCGGGCCCCTGTGGATCGCATCCTCGTGGAGCTTGGCGTCCACGAGCTTTATCTTTACCCCTGATACAGGCTCCCTTGCCATGGGACCCTCGTCCATGGCCTCCCGGAACGACTGCTTCACCATCTCCATGATCTCCAGGACTGCACCCACGCCGACCGTGGTGTCGAGGAGCATGTTCCTGTTGTATATGAGCTTGACCTTTTTGACCTCGTCCCTGTTCATCCCGAACTCGACGAGCTGGTCTATGAGTTCCTGGTCCTTTTTCTTGACCTCCTGGTCCTTTATCTTCCCCTTGGCCATGGCATCCATGACAGAGTCCTCGAGCTTCTCGGCCACAACATAGAACCGGTTGTGCTTGTTCGGGGACTTCCCCTCGACCGGTTCTGGTGTGTACTCCCTGATGCCCTCCTTGTATATCACTATGGGAGGGGATATGTCAACATCGATTCCCTCCTCCTTGAGTTTGTTCTCTACCTTGGCGTTTATGTGGAGTTCCCCCAGGCCCGATACCAGGTATTCTCCCGTGTCCTCGTTTATCTTTACCCTCAGCGTGGGGTCCTCTCTTGAAGTCTTCTTGAGGAACGCTATGAGCTTGGCGAGCTGCTGGGGTGATTTCGGCTCAATGGCCTTGGTCACCACGGGCTCGAATATGTGCTGTATGGACTCGAATCCCTCGATTGGCGAATCAGGATCGCATACGGTCTCTCCTGAGCCCGCGTCCCTGAGGCCTACAATACCCACGATGTTGCCTGCCACGACCTCATCCATGGCAATCCTGCTCTGGCCCTTATATATCGAGACCTGCTGGACCTTTTCGCTTTTCTTGGCACCCACAAGGAACAGATCCTGTCCCCTCTCGACTCTTCCTGAGAATATCCTTACCGTAGCGACATAACCCGCGTGCGGGTCCGGATAGACCTTGGTGACCACCGCGGCGAGCTTGCCCTCTGGGTCGCACTCCACCATGGACTTCCATATGCCGGAATCCTTCTCCCCTGGCCATATCATTGGAATCCTATAGGGCTGCGCCACGTGGGGATCCGGGAGGTGCTCGATGACCATGTCCAGCACGACCTGGTGAAGTGGCGCTTTCTTGGCCAGTTCCTTTTCCTGGCCCTGCTCGGTCATGTCTATTATCGTCTTGAACGTGACTCCGGATGACCGCATCCTCGGAACCGATATCGCCCAGTTCTTCACAGCAGAACCGAACGCCACAGAGCCGTCATCGACATTGACAATCCATTCGTTCCTGTACTGCTCCTCTGAGAACTTCACTATGAGTTCATTGACTTCTCTTATGATATCCGTGAACCTCTCCAGCATCTGTTCTGGCGTGAGCTTTAGCTCCTTGATAAGCCTGTCTGTCTTATTGATGAAGAGCACGGGCTTTACCCTTTCCTTCAGTGCCTGCCTTATGACGGTCTCTGTCTGGGGCATGCATCCTTCTACGGCATCGGCCACCACGACCACGCCATCCACGGCACGCATGGCCCTTGTGACATCGCCCCCGAAATCCACGTGCCCTGGCGTGTCAATCAGGTTGATAAGGTAGTCATTTCCATTCCATTCATGCACCATGCTGACATTGGCAGAATATATGGTTATTCCCCTGTCCTGCTCCTGCTTGTCAAAATCAGTGAATAGCTGCTGGCCGGCCAGCTCCTCTGAAATCATCCCAGCCCCTGCGACAAGGTTGTCTGTCAGCGTAGTTTTTCCATGGTCGATATGTGCCACTATACCTATGTTCCTTATCTGCTCGGGCTTCCTCATGAGCTCCTTTGCCAGTACCGTAAGGTCTTTTGCCACAACATTCACCTCATTTGTTGATATTGTCCCTTAATTCAAAATCCATTACCTTCGGTAACGGAATTCACTCTTATGCAAGCCGTGTGCTGTTTTATTTATGCATCGAAAAGCTGCTTAAGCTTATGTTCCTGTGTATTTATAAACATTATCTTGGCAAGAAGAAGGTTCCTGTCTCTTCCCCAGCGAGCACATCCCGCAGAATCTTTCTGTCCTTATATTTACCCCTGACGAGAGCAACAGGATATCCTGCTCCTGTAATATATTTTATAGCATCGAGTTTGGGGGACATTCCACCAAACCCATATTCTCCGGGCACGTCCGATGCCAGTTCCATTATACTCCCGTCGATTTTCTCTATTACGGGAATGACCCTTGCAATCGGGTTCTTCCTGGGGTCTGAATCATAAAGCTCATGTTCCGAGAATATGACACCCATGGCATTTTTATCCGCATGGAATCCCTCTAAAAACAAAAACAGGTCGGCCCATAGCGCATCATTCTCACTGTACCTCAGTTCAACAGTAGTCATTGTGTCATCATTGTTTACTATGGGCATAATCCCAAGCATCCTGAGGTGTCTATACGTGTTCCAAAGATTCAATCTACTTTCCCTGTCTTTCAATTTGTCAGAAGAGAGCATTATCTGTGCCACTGGCTGCTTGAAAATCTTAAATGCCTCTTCATAATAACCCATCATACGATATTGGCCTGTTGCCGCAATCGCCTGGTCGCGATGTATGCTTTCTTCTTCGCTAAGGCCTTCATAGAGTTCTTCCCTGCTCTTCACCAAGGAATTGCACCCTGAGACAATGGCCCCCGAAGAAACATGGACGAGTTCCTTTCCGCTCTCATAAGCCTCTGTAAAATCATTTGCAAGAAGAACGAGATGCTGCATATCTATATCACCATCCGCATCAAGGAGGAGCTTCCCACCCGTCTTTGTATAAATCCTCTCTACACCACCAACATATTCCCTTCTCTCAACCATGCAAACACTTCACTAAAAATATAATTAAATGTCTTATATACTTTCAGGTAGTAACAAAAAAAGAATAGCCCCTTACTGCTTCTCAGGCAATCCAGTGACCCGTATCCTCAGCACCTCAAAGAACCTGACAGGATAGATCTTGGCACCTGACTTCTTTATGTTCCTCTGCAGGTTTGAGCTGATTACAGACCTCACGAATTCCTCTATGCCTGAATTGGTCGCGCTCTCCATCATTGCGTCCCTTATGTGGGCCCTGGCCTTTTTCTTCACCGACATCTCTGTGTTGCGATTGAGTATGGCAACCGAGTTTATATGGAGCTTCCAGCCGTCCTTGGTCGTGACATCCATTATGCTCTCTATCTTCTGCGTCCTCTTCCTGACCACCATCATTATGTGTTCCTTGAGGGTGACGTAACCATTAAAACGGGTGTATGCGCAATTGTTGTCTATCCTTTCTATCGCGAGCACAACCCTGTAGAAGTCCCTTCCACGCTGTCCCGTGAGCTCTGGCAGGCCAATCGATATGTTCCTGCCCACGATGCACTTGGGATTCGTAGCAGGTGTCTCGCCAATGACCCTCTCCCCGAACATCCTAGGAGAAAAGATAACGAACCAGTCCTTGCCTTTCCATCTTTTTGCTCCCGGGGCTGCATCCGGCCTTTTTATGACTGTCTTCTCTTTGGACTTCTCCTTCTCTTCCTTCTGTTTCTCTTTCAGTTCCAGTTCCTTTAATCTCTGGTTTCCCATTTTGTGCCTCTGAATCTTTATTTTCGCTGCCTGCCGCTGCGCCCCCTGCCATGCGGGGCTCTGGTTCCTTCTCTATGCTTTGGGTGCTCTTCTTTATAATACCAGTGGTCGTTTTCTGCCCTGAACCGGCAGCGATTAGAAGTTTCTCCACAATATTTATAAACCTTTCCTCGCTCTGTGCCGGTATGGTGGCCCCGGCTGCTCCTGGATGGCCCCCTCCCTGGCCTCCCAGCTCCCCCGCTGCGTGCGACATGACGTCCTTCATGCTCAGGCCCTGCCTCACAAGGAGGTCATCTATCCTTCCGGAAACCTTTACCTGGCCGTCTGCGGTGTCTGCCATGACAAAGACAGGCCTGCGGCACTCCCCGTCGCCGGGAACGAGACCGGACCTCTCCACTATAGAGGACACATTGGACACTATGTGCTCTGATATCCTGCCGCCTGCCATTATATAGGCGGCGTTCCCTGTTACCCTGACGAGTTCGGGCTGCTTTCTCACAATGCCCACTGCCTTGCCTATCTCCCGCCTGTACGCCCGCATGGCCTTTCCGATATCCTCTTCATAGCTCTCGTCGTTCAGGCATATTCCCACACCCATCCAGGCATTCCCGCTCTTTCCGCACGCATTCAGCATGGTGGCAAACTCGTTTGCGTCCCTGAAGTTTTTTCTCTTATCCAGCAGTTCATAGACGTCCCCGAATATCCACTCGGGATTGTCCTCATCGTTCCTTATCCTCTCCTTTATGATTCCCGTGGCCAGCCTCCTTGTCTCTTCATCTGAGAGGCTTGCGAGGTTCCTCCACTCCCCTGCCGGGTCCCTGAGTTCGATGCCGAGCTCCATGAGTAACTGCACACTGCCCGACTCCGAGCCGCTGACGTCTGGTATGTACGGGTCCATGCAATACTGCAGTGCCTTGTGTATGGGCCTTCCGTACCTGCCCCACAGCCTCAGTCCCCTGTCGAGCCTTATCTTGCTTGTGGACTGCGCATCCTTGAGTATCTCCTTGTTTATTCCGAGCAGGCCCCAGTGCGGACCTATCGAGCCTATCTGTGAGTCGCCTATGGCACCTATGATGGCCAGTTCGCTCAGGTCCTTGTTGACAGGACTGAGGGCCCTTGCCATGAGGTAGCTGACCCCTGAGCCCGATATGTCATCATCTATGCCGTGCAGGACTGGATTGGCGTGATACACGGAACCCTCCTTGCCTGCCGGAATCTCTCCCTGCACTTGGTGGTGATCAAGGATCACTATCTTTCTCTCCTTGTCCATGAGGTGGCGGCCTATCTCGTCCAGGAAGCCTGAACCCAGGTCGGTGAATATGAACAGCGCCTCGTCATCCCCTGCCATGCCTGCCACGTACTCTTCGCTCAGCTGCTGAGCGAACGACAGGCGGAACCGCTTGCCCATTCTCTCCAGGGCCTTCACTATGATGGCTGCGCTGGCTATGCCGTCTGCATCGTAATGTGATACCACCCTTATTGTCCCCGGAAAGCTCTTCACGACAGAGGCCGCACTGACGGCATCCCCGACAAGGCTCTCAAGCTGCTCGACTGTTACCAAAGAAGTCACCTGGTTAACTGGTAATATATAATGTCTGCAAATCCTAATAAAGCAATACCCCCTCACTCTTTTTTTCACGCGTAGCGGAAACCCGTTCCCGGAAGAGAACCAGGTGCATGAGAGCATACCGGAATAGCGGAAAACCGGAAACACCCTATCCATATTCTTATATACCCCCAGCGACAAACCCTAAAAATGAACACTCAGGCCTGCCTCTCCCGAATGGGGCAGCAAATGAAACTCCGAAACCTGAGCCCTAAAACCATAAGCTCCTATCTTTTCCATGCCAAGAG
>DAOVFN010000074.1 GCA_030672885.1 Candidatus Aenigmatarchaeota archaeon
CACGCTCTCTGTTATGTCCATATCCTCCCTGACCTGGGCCTCGGCTTCCCTGAGTGTGGCAAATGCGTCATGTCCCTCTATCCAGTGGAACTCCCTGCTCCTGATAAAGGGCCTGGTGGACTTGGTCTCGTATCTCCATACCTGGCACCTCTGGTAGAGCTTGAGCGGGAGGTCACGCCACGACCTTATCCATTTTGAGTACATGGTATACATGGCTGTCTCTGATGTGGGGCGCATGGCCAGCTTCTCAGTGAGCTTGCCGCCGGTGCCGGTCTCGGTTACCCAGAACACCTCTGGTGCAAAGCCCTCGACATGCTCGGCCTCTCTCTTGAAGTTGACCTCGGGTATGACGGCAGGGAACCACACAGGCTTGTGGCCCCGCCTCTGCATCTCCCTCTCATAGAGGCCGTACATGGCCTCCATGGCCAGGACAGCCCATTCCCTGAATACTATGAAACCCTTTACATTGTAGCGTATGTCAGCTAGCTCGGCCTTGGCTATTACCTCTGAGAACCACTCCGAGAACCTGGACTTGGGGGTGGTCATGCCCACGAATTCCTCCCTGGTCTCTTTTTCAGGTCTCATAATCATCAATGCCTGCAATTATCTTGAACTGAGCCGAATACCAGTTTGAACTGGTAGATGGATGCGCGGTTTGAGGGTCGGCATCTCGAACGACATGAAAGGTGACGAGATGTCTCGCGCCTCGGATATATTGGCGAGGCACGAATATGCCAAATCAGCAAGACCCTGATTTTAATCAGGTGTTGCACAATGGCATTTGATATAAATTTGCCTGGTATGATTTAAATATGCTCGCACCAAACCTGTTCATGAAAACGATAGCTATGGGGGCAGAGGCCGTGCTCAGCATCACCAAGAGGGACGGGGAGCGTGTGCTGGTCAAGGACAGGATAAGAAAGGGTTACAGGGTCCCTGAGCTTGACGAGAGGATAAGGAAGCAGAGGACCAAGACAGAGATGCGGCTGCTCGGCCGGGCAAGGAGAGCAGGCGTGCAGGCCCCGCGGGTGTGGGATACCAGGGGTTCTGAAATCATAATGGAGTGGCTCGAGGGCCCCACAATAAAGGAGTGCCTTAATGGCATGAGCAAGGCAAAGCGGCTCGATGCTTATGAACAGATAGGCAGGGCAGCAGCCAACCTCCACAAAGCAGGAATCATGCACGGGGACCTGACGACATCCAATATGATTCTCAGGAAGGGAGTGCCGGAGCAGCTGTATGTGATAGATTTCGGTCTTTCCAAGACCAGTCACAGGATTGAGGACCATGCCGTGGACCTGTTCCTGCTTTACGAGGCAATCAAGGCCGCACATTACCGGTTTCTGGACGAGGCCTGGAAAAGCATTATAAAGGCTTATAAACATAATTATACAATTGCTGGTCAGGCTTTGGAACGCCTCGGAAAGATAGAGAGGCGCAGAAGGTACCGGGGTTGATGATTAATCCGGTTGCATGGCAGCCGATGGTGAAGCGCATGACAGAAAAAAAGGACACAACAAAAGAGGAAAAGGACGTCACAATCAAGCAGATAGAGCAGAAAATCGAATTGCCTGATGTGGAGCCGCGAAAAAAGAAGCTCCTCAGGGGTGAAACAGATGTCGTCAGTGAAGAGGCCCCGAAAGAGAAGCCCGAGGAAGAGGTCGTCATAAAGGAGGGCCCTCCCAAGAAAGAATTTATTGGCTGGATCCCCAAGACCCGGCTGGGTGAGCGTGTGATTAATGGGGAATTCAAGACCCTAGACGACGTCCTCAAAACAGGGCAGTTCATACTGGAGCCGAAAATAGTGGACTACCTCGTTCCTGACCTCAAGAATGAAGTCATATACATCGGAGGGTCGCCTGGAAAGGGCGGCGGGATAAGGAGAACCGCCACCAAGAGGACAGCGAGGATGCACAAATCCGGAAGGAGGTTCAAGCTGAGTTCTGTCATCGCCGCGGGAGACGAAGAAGGTGTGGTCGGCATAGGCAAGGCCTCATCAAGGGAGCACAAGACTGCGATAGAGAAGGCCCTGGAACAGGCCAAGCTGAATATGATAAGGGTCAGGAAGGGCTGCGGCTCATGGGAGTGCGGCTGCGGCGAGGAGCACTCGATACCATTCAAGGCACGGGCATCATGCGGCTCGGTAAGGGTTACGCTCATGCCCGCGCCCAAGGGTGTGGGTATAGTAGCGAGCGACCCTGTCAAGAAGGTATTGAAGCTGGCGGGAGTCAGGGACATCTGGGTCAAGACATCGGGAAACACCCATGCGAGGGCAAATCTTATCTATGCTGTTTTCCAGGCACTGAAAAACCTGAACAGCACAAAGGGTGGTTTGTGATGGGACATGATTACAGGGCCATCATCTTCTTTTCCGATAAAATTGCAGATGATACATTTCCCGTTATAGGGGATGCATACCATTCTGTTGTTAAAGCTATTGGCAAGTATATTGGAGATGCTGTGATATTTCACAAAGGAAAGGTGCATGATCGTGTTCCTGGTACCATTCATGATGCAGGAAGCATATCTGACCTGAGAAGGAATGTCCGAAAGGACTTCTCGGTTCATGCGAGGATTGGTGATGGGTACGTGATGAGGGATTTCACGGCCAGGGCAGAGGTGGACCATTATATCAGGGAGAGCGAGGGAGACCGCAAAGGCCCGCCGGCGGTGTTTTTCAGGGGCGAGCATCTTAGGGGTTATCTCCCAGGAGAAACATAGGTGATTGTTATGTACGCTGCTATCAGGATTAGGGGTTCTGTCAATGTCGCCAGTGACGTCAGGGACACGCTCAGGATTCTCAGGCTGAACCGGGTAAACCACTGTGTCGTGATGCCCAAGAAGCCTGAATATACGGGCATGCTCCAGAAAGCCAGGGCGTATATAACATGGGGCGAAGTCACCCAGGACACACTGGAGAGGCTCGTGAGCAAGAGGGGCAGGCTTCCGGGCGACAAGAAAATTCCTGAAAAAGAAGCCAAGTCCATTGCAGCAAGAATACTCAAGGACGAGTCTGTCAAGGGAACAGAAATAAAGCCCGTCTTCAGGCTTTCTCCGCCATCCAAGGGATACAAATCCGTGAGGATGGACTTTCCCAGGGGAGACCTCGGGAACAGGGAAGAGGCCATAAACACCCTCCTCAAGAGGATGATATAATGAAAGTAGTAGTGGAAGCATTATGATGATAATGAAAAAGAAGATTGTGAAGCAGCGCGGGGGAAAAACCCATGGATGGGGTTCCAAGAAAAAGCACCGCGGAGCCGGCTCCAGAGGAGGCCGGGGAAGGGCAGGCATAACCAAGCACAAGAAGCTCTATTTCAAGAAGAGGGGTATAGAGGTAGGCAAGAGTGGTCACAAGAGTCTTCAGCAGAGGGGGCTTAGGCCGTCCACAAGGTCCATAAACCTCAGGGACCTGGAGAGGCTTGCCAATGGAAAGAAAGAGATCATACTCAGGGAGTTTGGCTACGACAAGGTGATTGGGACAGGCAACATAACGTCCCCGCTCAAAGTCATAGCAAAGGGATTCTCGGGCAAGGCGGCCGAGAGGATAGAGGCAGCCAAGGGCCAGGCCATCAAAGAGGAATAGGTTTTCGATGGCGTTCCGCAGCATCCATAGAAACAATTTTAATAGGCAATCATAATATCTTCAGAAGGGTGCAATGCAATGTCGTTAACTGATATGTATATAGGTCTTCTTACAAGGATTCCAGGTATAACCGAGCCTGTCCAGAAAACAGTATTCAAGAGCAAGCTCAAGTGGACAGGCCTGATACTGGTGCTCTATTTTGTCATGTCGCAGATAACCGTCTACGGCGTGGCGCCTGGAAGCTTTGAGCAGCTCAGGTATCTGGAGATATTGCTCGGCTCCAGCTTCGGTTCCCTGATGACCCTGGGTATCGGGCCCATCGTCACTGCATCCATCGTGCTCCAGCTCATGGTGGGCTCCAAGATAATACCATGGGACCTCAAGACCGATAAGGGAAAGACTCTCTTCCAGGGAACCCAGAAGTTCCTGGCCATAATTCTCTCTTTTGTTGAGGCAGCAATATACGTCCTGATGGGAGCGGTTGCCGCGCAGCCCGGGCTTGCGGGCATAGTCATATTCCAGCTTGCCCTCGGGGGTGTGATGGTGATATTCATGGATGAGGTGATATCCAAGTGGGGGTTCGGCTCCGGAATATCCCTGTTCATAGTGGCTGGTGTTTCAAAGACCATCATAGTCAGGATGTTCAATCCGCTGACGCAGGCAGGGACCTTCCCGAGCGTGGGCAACCCGCCCGCGGGCATAATACCCTTTGTGAT
>DAOVFN010000044.1 GCA_030672885.1 Candidatus Aenigmatarchaeota archaeon
CGTATTAAACCCCGACTGCCTCTGGAAACTGACACTGTAAACACTGAACGCAAAAGCGTTTACATATTTTATCACGCATCCTTCACGAACAGAACTGATTTATTATCCGCCGTGCAATAATGTACCATGCTTTTCGAGATGGGCCTGATTCTCCTGGGTGTTTCGGTGGCGGGATTCGGCCTGGCCGGGTACTGGGACCTCAAGACAACGGAGTTCCCGGACTGGCTTCCCTATGTGATGATTGCACTGGCCCTGGGTATCCGGGGGGTGTTCTCGTTCCTGACAGGGGATTTCTCCTATATAATATATTCAATAATGATTGGCATGGCCTTTCTGGGATTCGGCCTTCTTCTCTATTGGCTCAAGCAGTGGGGCGACGGGGACGCCTGGTTGCTGGGGGCCATGGGATTCCTCTTCCCTGACAGCGGGGGGTTTGCAGTGGCAACGCTTCTTCCCTTCCCGCTCACCCTGCTCTTTAACTTCTTTTTCATAGCGTTCTTCTATTTGCTGGTGTATTCCGTGGCCCTGGGCCTTAAGTCCCCCAAGGTCTCCAGGAAGTTCCTGGGTGAACTAAGCCATGCAAGGAGAGAGTTCTGCGGACTTGTGGGGGTATTTGCCCTGGCATGCGTCGGGTTGATGGGCTATGTGACATGGCAGTTCGGGATGCCTGTGTGGAGCCTCATGTATGTGCTGGCTTTTCCGCCGCTCCTGCTCTCTGTACTGGTATTCACAAGGTATGGCAGGTTCGTGGAGAACAATCTCTTCAAGAAGATGATTCCCGTAAGCATACTGAGGGTGGGCGACGTGCTGATAAAGGACAGGTGGCGGGGCCTCACAGAGGAAGAGGTCAGGAAGCTGAAGAAGAAGGGCGGCAAAGTCTGGATAAAGGAAGGGATCAGGTTCGCGCCCGTGTTTGTGATAACAGTGCTGGTCACTCTGATGTGGGGAAATCTGTTGATGTTGTTTATTTAGGCCATGTTTAAAATTTGTGCAGCCAGAGGCACAGAATCATATGTAAGCCGATGAAAAATAAAAACAAGTGAGAGGGCATGACCCCCCTCATTAATTCTTAAGGGAAACGCAGCTCATCGAAGCTTGTTTACCCTCTCGATGCCAACCTTCTTGACAACTGGCTTCCATACCTGTGATGGCAGCCATGAGACATTGCTTGAAGCTGGAACAGATACCTTCTGTCGGGAGCCCTTGAACATGTGGATTGTGTAGGTCTTGTCCTTGTTCCTTCTTCCCCTCTCCCTTAGTCGGATGTCTGAGTAGCCTCGCGTAGCCGCCTTTAGTGCGGCCTGTCTTGGCTGTCGCCCTGTGAAGGTTGCGACTTCCTTGTTGCCCTTGAGCAACTTGTAGTATTTCTTTGTATCCATTTTTTCACCTCGAATGGTATCCCCCCATGGCATCTCAAACGAGATCCTGATGAACACACCAAACCACAAGGCCACCGATTCATTCAGTGGTTGCATAGCGGCATGGTATCGGTTCCCACGGGAATACATGTCTTGAATTGGTTTCAATGCTGTGCTAATTACTGGTTTTATACATAGGATATGGTTCATGGGTTTATAAATGTTTCGCATGCCGTTGGTTTTGATTTTACTACGGTCTTGTGTCAAAAAGAGGTGGTTTTCATGCTACTGGTTTGCACTGGACGAACAGGTCTCGACCACCACAGGTCAAATACATATAGGATGTTATCGGTTGATTGGTTGCATGCAGTTGAGAGAAATTCCCGATCGTTATCAGGCAGATGTTATCAGCTCACCAAGATTAAGATTTAAACGGCCGGAACAATAATTAGTCAGGTTTGTGCCATGTTTCTCAAAGTAAGGCCGCTGGAATTCGAATCCAGGAGGCCCACGGTTATATTGAACTCCCAGGATGCGGACAGCATGGGAGTGAAGGCCCTGGACAGGATTGAGCTTTCTGTGGGCAGCAGGAAGGCAGTGGCCATGGTGAATGTTGCCGAGCATTTCATACAGCAGGGAGAGATAGGGCTCTATGGCGAAGTGGATGATAAGATTGACGTCAGGATGGGTGACAGGGTAAAGGTCACACCATGCGCCCCGCCCGAAAGCATGGCTGCCATAAGGAAGAAGCTCTCAGGCAATGTCCTCAATGCACCGGAAATCAAGGGCATCGTGGATGATGTGGTGAGGAATAGGCTCTCTGACGTCGAGGTAACGGCATTCGTGACTGCCCTGTATAATCACGGCATGATAATGAGCGAAGTCTCGGCTCTATCCAGTGCTATGGCGGCCACAGGGGCAAGGTTGAGGTTCAGCAAGAAGACGACATATGACAAGCACAGCATAGGGGGTGTGGCAGGCGACAAGACATCAATGATGCTGGTCCCCATCATAGCGAGTTCCGGTATGGTGATACCCAAGACGTCATCACGGGCGATAACATCGCCTGCGGGAACGGCCGACAGGGTCGAGTGCTTGTGCCCTGTCAACCTTGAGATAGAGGAGATAAAGAGGGTGGTCGAGAAGACCAACGGGTGCCTGGTATGGGGAGGGGCAGTGGACCTGGCGCCCGCGGATGACGCGTTCATAAGGGTCGAGTATCCACTGTCAATAGACCCGCTCCTGCTTCCATCGGTGATGTCAAAAAAGAAGGCAGTCGGTGCGAACTATGTCGTGATAGACATACCCACGGGAAGAGGGGTGAAGTTCAAGACCATTGCCGAAGCCCAGGATATTGGAAGGAAGTTCATAGAGCTGGGAAAGAATCTTGATATAAGGGTGGAATGCGCATCGACGTTTGGTGAGCAGCCCATAGGTCACGGCATCGGCCCCGCCCTGGAGGCCAGGGAGGCTCTCATGACCATAAAGTATGGCAAGGGACAGCCCGACCTTATAAACAAGGTCTGCCACCTGGCAGGTGTCCTGTTCGAGTTCAGGGGCATCCGGAACGGTGAGGAGAAGGCGCTCAGGGCACTTAGGTCAGGCAAGGCAGACAGGAAGTTCAGGCAGATAATATCAGAGCAGGGCGGGAATCCAAAGATAAGGCCTGAGGACATCCCAGTAGGGGACCGCCGCTGCCAGATAAAGTCCAATCTATCAGGAAAGGTATGGTGGGTGAACAACAAAGCAATCATACAGGTGGCCAGGGCTGCCGGGGCTCCGTTTGACCAGGGTGCTGGCGTGCTGCTGCACAAGAAGCTCAATAGCAGGGTAAAGAGAGGCGACGTGCTCCTTGAAGTATATGCCGAGCAGGGATACAAGCTCAACAGGGCGCTTGAGGTTCTCAAGGGACTGAACACCATGGGGGTAGCCAAGGAGCATGAGATGGTCCTGGCAGAGATTCCAGAGGAAGAGGAGCACAGGCAGTACTTTGTGATGGAGCGCTAGGTTTTTGTGCTCCTGGTATTTATGCAGCCCTTGACCTTGAAAAGACCATCGACATCCAGCTCCAGGATTATTTGGTGAAGAAAAATACGAAAACAAGCAATCTTTTAGCCCTGAAAAAATCTCCTCAATGCGGCTGTTGCCTTTTGTTAAAGTCCATCAGAATCGACAATGCCTTCAGAATGTTCCGATGGGTTGTGTTTTATTGGCTTGACATCGATTCCCAGTTCCTCGAGCTTGACCTTGAACTTCTCCAGTGCTGTGTGGATGTCTTCAACCTTTCTTGCTCCTGTGCATATGATCTTTCCTGATCCGAACAACAGAAAGGCTGTCTTGGGATTCCTGATTCTGTAGACAAGGCCGGGGAATGACTCTGGCTCGTATTCAGAGTTCTCCAGCTCAAAAGCCAGTCGCTCAAGATTTAGCTTGTTCTTGGTGTATATCTCTGCAGATGCAACTATGTTCTCAATCATTGTTTCAAACTCCGTTGGAAGATCCACGCCCGTCTTCCTTACATTGTCAACGACCCTATGCGTGGCCTTCTTGGCCAGCTCGACACTCCTCGTACCTGTGCATACTATCTTGCCTGAGGAGAATATGAGCGTGGTTGCCTTCGGGTCCCTGATTCTGTAGACAAGGCCAGGGAACCGCTCCGGGTTGTACTCAACATCATCGAGCGTTTCAACAAGTTTTGTGAGCGAGATGTCATTTCCAAGAACAGAGAAAGCGACTACATTCTCAACCTTAATATCGAATACTGACATCGAACCCCCTGCATAATAGAACGCATAGAACAGATTCACCAGCAACGCCAAAACGCCTCATCTGTTTAGCCACACAATTGATATTGACCACGCATCAATAAATAGACCAAGCAACAAATACGAACCAAATCCATCATTCCTGCTGTTTTATGGTGAACCACCACCACGAATCAGAGACCGGAAGCAGGCTTCTTCGGTGAGGGGCCAAGCTCAGGGAATGCCTATTTCTTAAAGGTCCCCTTATAGAGATTCCATGTCTGGATGAATTCTGCATGGGGCCATGCCAGGGGAAGGGTCACGTATGCGATGCCTCTTTTGAACATGGGATGCTTGCGGGCGTTCTCAATCATGAGGAGGCGGTCCTTTCTCAGGATGCCGGAATCCTTGAAGTCTGTGACATATTCCTCGAACTCGTCGGTCGTGGCGATGTGCTCGGGAAGTTCGTTCTTCCATGCTGTCTTGAGTATCCAGCCCAGGAGCATGTCGGCCTTGTCCCTGTCACCGAGGCGGATGTAGTGCCTGGCGAGCATGAGTGTGAAATGTGGCCAGGGGCCCCATCCCCCGTTGTTCCTGCCCTGGTACTTGGGATACCTGCAGAGGCCGCCCAATTCCTTGTTCCAGAGAGCTTCCTCTATCATCTTTGTCGTCGATATGATCTTGGGATCCTTGTCAGGAAACACACCGAAATCACAGAGGGCCAGACAGGAGACGTCCGCATCGGTCTCTACAGAGCTGGATTCCTTGAGCCTTATGGTTTTGATAAAGCTCTTTGTGCGGGAGTTCCACATGTAGTTGTTTATCCCGCTCCTTATCCTGTTCGCTGCATCAAGCCACCTGGGCCTCTCTATTTTGAGCATCTTTCCCAGCAGGCAGGCCTGTTCGAGCGAGGCCAGGCAGGTTGCATTGGCCCATATCTCAAGTCCCTCCTCCATGGGCGGGAACTCGTGAACGGAATTCGGGGTATATACGAGGTCTTTTTCGGGGTGGATGTTCTTGAGAGTGTATTCCACTGCGGATTCTGCAATCTTCCAGTTTTCCAGGGCGAATCGGGTGTCCCCTGATTCAGCTGCATACCTGGAGAGCGCATATGTGTTGAGGGCTGTGCCGTCTATCTGGATGGGCTTGTATGAGGCATCCCTTCCGTCGGTGTCAACCCTCTGGGGAAAGGCCCCTGAAGGGAGCTGCGTATGCAGTATGAAATCAAGGGCCTTTCTGGCCTCCTTGAAGAGGCCCGCTGAGACAAAGCCCAGGATGCACACCGCATTGTCCCTGGGATAGATATAGGGATAGCGCTCGCCCTTGGGGGTGGCCAGGCAGCCGCCTGACCTGAGCTGGACCTTTCTGAGAATCCTTATGGAGTTCCTGTAAAGGGACTCTGCCTTTTTCTGCATGTCAGAAATCCTCCCCAATGAAACCGAGGACAGCAGAGTTCCATCCATCAGGGCCTGTGCCGCATGTTCTTGCAAATGCCGGGTATCTGGATTGTCTGCTGTTGTGCCCCTTTACGAGATAGGGCACGTGCACTGCGCTGAGCATGGTGAAATCGTTGGGGGAGTCGCCAAGGCCGGCTGTGACCATGGGCATGTCTGCATCCTGCTGATAGATGCCTGTGAGAATCTTTACTGCAAGGCCCTTGTTGTTGTTTCCCGTTATGTGATAGAATCGCCCGCCCCTGATATATTGGAAGCCGAGCATCTGTATGGCGTTCAGGAGCTTGGGTTCCTGCTTGGGATTGTCCAGGACGAATGGCTCGTTGTACTCTCTCTTCCTTGCAAGGTGGGCCTGCCTCAGGGAGAGGCCCGTAAGCTCCCTGACCTCGCTGGCTGGCATGTCGCCGAAGCCCCTGACCTTGAGGCCCTTTCCCTGCATGACCTTTATGGCTTCCCTGAGCTTCTTGTAGGGCACACCGAGTTCGATAACCAGGTATTTTCCGGTTCTCTTGGAACCCGGGGGTTCACGACTGAAGTATCCCCTGGGTATGTAGATTGCCCCACCGTTCTCTGATATGAAGGGGTGGCGGTTGCGCATCTGCTTTCTGTAGAGCTCGATTTCTGCACGGGTCTTGCTCGTGCAGAATATGACAGGGATCCCGGCACTCTCAGCCCTCTTGAGGGCCGGTTCAGCTGCCTTCCATGAATAGGTCTCATGGTCCAGAAGGGTCCCGTCCAGGTCTGTATAGATGAGACGCTCGGGGGATTTTTTCCTGGCCATTGTTTTATTATTGTGGCTCGGGGGTTAAAAATGCTGCCCCAGGAGAGAGGCATCACCCAAAGAATATGGGTCTCTTCGTCAGGAGCCTGTCCATGGGCAGGGGCTTC
>DAOVFN010000062.1 GCA_030672885.1 Candidatus Aenigmatarchaeota archaeon
AAAAAGGGGTTTCCGTTATTTTCGAACAGGTGCTCCTCTTCACGATAGGAGTGACAATCTTTATAATGTGCTTCACCACATTCAGGTCCTATGAGCTGTATTTCAGCGAGTCCATTACAATGGACCAGTTCAGTGAGGTGAGCGAATGGATAGTTTCCAACATAGCAGGCCTCTCTGAAATGGATGAGGTGAACTCAACGATTATGATAAGCGTTCCCAGATTGATAGGAAATGAGCCCTACAAGATAAATCTGACACAAGAAGGTCTGAACATAACAAGCTTTGTGAGCGGAAGGAGTGTCTTTTCACCCCTGTCCAGCATCAACCAAAGCCTTTCTCTCGGCGGGGGTTTTTCTACCATGCATGGCAACGAATTCGTGATATATAAGAGAGGAAACCAAATTATAATTGGATGATATTATGGCTGGGACAAGAAAGAAGAGCCCCACTACCTTTAGGATTATAAAGAAGATGAAGAAGGGCTATCTTGTCTCTCTTAAGAGAAAGAAGAGCCCAGCCCAGCCCAGCCCAGCATCTATGCCCTATATGTATCCCTATCCCTATCCGCCAGCCGCCCAGCCGCCTTCAGGCAAGACAAAAAAAGAAGAGCCGGTTGGGATAAAGATATCAGGGGATGCTGTTTCTGCTACCCAGCTGCCCCAAGCAAAATCAACAGAAGTGCCTGACATGAAGGAATTCAGCACGAAATATCCGCTTATTCCCAGGAAACCTGCCCGGGGAGAGAGGGTGTATGCCTATGCTGACATAAGATGGAACACAAAACTAGGAGAGCTCATCTACTATGTAGTGGAACCCCAGATATCACAACATGAAAAGGATGTCATCGAAAGCACCAAGAGGGTCCTGGAGGAGAGGCTTGACATAGACTTCTTCAAGGTAGGTGAGATAAAGGCCAAGAAACTTCTGAAAGATGAGATATATAAGATACTGAAGGCGAACCCGACCATAGACCCGGAAAGGATAGACATCATAACATATTCTTTGGAAAGGGATATCATAGGCCTGGGCAAGATTGAGCCCGTGTTCAATGACCCCAATATAGAGGACATATCATGCGACGGGATAGGCATTCCCATCTATGTTTATCACAGGAGCTCCAATCTGGGTTCCCTGAAAACAAACGTGGTCTTCACGAGCGAGGATGAACTCAATAGTTTTGTGGTCAAGATGGCCCAGAGGGCCAGGAAGAGCATCTCGATAGCGGAACCGCTTCTGGACGCCTCGCTTCCCGACGGCTCCAGGATGCAGGCGACCTTGGGAACCGATATAGCGAGAAAAGGCTCGAACTTCACCATAAGAAAATTTTCAGAGGAGCCCCTGACACCCACACATATGCTCAAGTATGGGACTCTGAACAGCACACAGCTGGCTTATCTGTGGCTGGCCATAGACAACGGCCAGTCCATATTGATGTCAGGCGGCACTGCCACAGGAAAGACATCGATGCTCAATGCGCTCTCGCTTTTTATCCGGCCCAACCTCAAGGTTGTCTCAATAGAGGACACCCCGGAACTCAGGCTCCCTCATCCGCACTGGATTCCCGAGGTAGCAAGGACGCCGCTCTCGCTGAAGGCCAGTGTTGGTGAGGTAAGCCTCTTTGACCTCCTGAAGTCATCGCTGAGGCAGAGGCCTGACTATATAATAATGGGCGAGGTGAGGGGCAAGGAGGCGTTTGTGCTCTTCCAGCAGATGGCCACCGGCCATCCATCAATGGCGACCATACACGCGGCCTCTATCACTCAGCTTGTGGACAGGCTGACCACGCCACCAATATCGCTTCCGCCAACCCTTATAGAGAACATCAACATCATAATGTTTCTTATGCTCACCAGGCTCGGCGGCAAGTACATAAGGCGTACGAACAATATACTCGAGGTGACAGGGGTCAGGGACGGTGCCCCGGTGACCAATAGCATATTCAGCTGGGATCCAAGCAAGGATAAATTCAGTACAAGCGATGCGTCTGTGGTACTAAAGAGCATTGCCGAGAGACAGGCGCTGGATGAAACAGAACTCAAAGCTGAACTTGCAAGAAGAAAGAGTGTGATTGAGTGGATGTATAAACAGGACATATTCGACTACAGGGAGGTTGCCAGGGTAATCTCCACTTACTATGCAAACCCCGAGAGGGTTATTAGTGTTATCGGTGAGAGCTGATTTTATGCTGCAGCGGATTGCAATGAGGTTCTTTGGTGGGATAATTGAACCATATATGGTATATTTCAAGGGTCTCAGCAGAAGCCTCAAGAAGGGAATGTTCAAATCAACCACGCAGGAGTATGTTTCTGTGCTTCTTTTTACCTCTATGGTTGCGTTCATGGTTTCTGTGATCACAGGTTCTGTTTTCATAACCATTGCCCTGACTTCTATAGCGACATCAGACCCTGTTATCTATAGCTATACCCTGGCAGTCATACTCTCACTTCTTATTTCAGGAAGCGTTTTTCTTGCCGGATACTACTATCCCAACATGAAGGCGGACAGCCTGAAGACACAGATTGACAGGACCCTTCCGTTCTCTGTCTTATTTATGGCCACAACGGCATCCTCAGGCATCCATCCCCTGGAGATATTCAAGGCACTCTCTCGGAAAAAGGGACCTATGGGACAGGAAGCCAACAGAATATATACCGGTGTGAAGACCCTGGGCATGAACCTGACTGATGCCATGGCCAAGTCCGCCAACAGGACGCCCTCCCCCTTACTCGCGGACCTCCTCTGGGGAATGATATCAGTCATCACTACAGGAGGGAGCCTTGAGGACTACCTCAACACAAAGACAAGGACATTCATGACAAAGTACAGGCTCTCCCTGAACGACTATGCAAAGAAGATTGCGCTGTATACAGAGATATACATCACCCTTGTCATGGTGGGCTCGCTGTTCTTTATAGTGCTCACTGCCATAATGTCGCCACTGGGCGGCATGGACATATTGATGATGCAGACATTTGTGGTGTTCTTTGTGACACCCTTAGCTTCCGTGGCCTTCATAGTACTCCTTAAGGGCTCCTCGCCAATGGAATGATTGTATGGGAAAAAGGAAAACACTGAGTGAAGAGGAAAAGATATACGGGCAGAAGAAGATAATCGCCATTATGTCTATCATAAGCGCGGGTCTCATAATGGGAGGCATAGCAATGGGAGATGCCGCTATCATGGGAAACCTGATTATGATAGCAATCTTTCTCACGGCCGTTCCCTACTTCTTTTTCAAGTACTCCAGGTATCTTTGGGTGAAGAGCCTTGAACCTGAGTTCCCAAATTTCATCAGGGACCTTGCAGATGCTATTCGCTCCATGCCACTTCCAGAGGCTATGGGTGTGGTAAGCAAGTCCAACTACGGCAACCTGACAGGTGAGATAAAAAAGATGCACAATCGCATGTCATGGGGAACGCCATTTCTGAGGACCCTAGAGATATTCGGGGAGAAGGTCAGGGGCTCAAATGTCATATCAGAGGCGCTTATGATACTCAGGGAGTCCTTTGAATCCGGGGGGAACATGGTATCCACGCTGGAGTCCATTTCAAAGGACATGCTCATGCTCAGGGAGGCAGACCAGGAACGGTCCTCTATGATGAAGCAGCACATCATGGTGATGTACGGCATATTCTTTATGTTTCTGGGGATATCCATTCTCATAATATTCGTGATGGTTCCCATGATAGCGAGCCAGAGCAATATTGGGGGAGGTCTCCAGAATCAGATGGTATTTTCCAATCCATGCCCCCCTGAAAGCGCATGGTCATTTCCCTGCGGCCTGTATATAGCCATAGCCATTACACTCGGGATATCTGCTAAGAGTGTGGGGGCATATTACATATCAATGTTCTTTTCTTCCCTTGTGGTTCTGGGGGTGTTCATAGGCCTGATAACAGGCCAGCTCGGTGAGAACTCCATTATGGCTGGCATAAAGCACAGCATCATAATGGTAGTTGTTGTTGTGGTGATATTTCTCTTTTTTGCAAAGACAGGAATGCTGCCGACATAAGTCATCAGTATGGCCTGGTCATAAAACAATCCTTTTATATTATCGGACAAAATCTTGTGCATCAGCACGAGAGTGCATGCACATCTCTTGAAACCAGCGGTTTCAAGTCTTTGCAGCAGAGCTGCAAATCTCTCGCATTGGCATGCAAGACTTTTTGGAACAATGTCCGATACAGCCAGCAAAGGACAATTCCCAACCTGTTATGTCCTTTACTATAACCACATCGGCAGGAAGTCCCCTTGCGAAAGCTGGGAGATGAGAGCCGATAGTTTTATAGTTATCATATCCATGTATTTGCTCATAGGGCAGGGACTGCCCGAATACACGCCTTTGGATGACCATGTAAGGCCTGTGTGCTGTGGTCGATGAATTAGGAAGCCCTTTGTGAAAGCGATGGAGCAGTTCACGTATGGACTTCAAGAACTGAAAGTAAGATATCAAGGCCTGATGATATGTCACTATGCATCATAGGCCAGGAAAAGAGCGAGAGCAACCTGAAGCTCCTGGCAGAGGCGAAAAAAGCATTTGATTCCGTGTTTTTTGTCCCAATCGACAGCATAGGAATCGGGTTGAACAAGCAGTTCTCAATACAGTACCGCACCACAGACATACTCAGATTCAAGG
>DAOVFN010000021.1 GCA_030672885.1 Candidatus Aenigmatarchaeota archaeon
GTAAGTTCCTGGGCAACTATTAGTGGGACACCGACCTGGTTTATAGAGAGCCTGGGATCCGGGGATATCACTGTCCTGGATGAGAAGTTTACCCTCTTTCCGAGCAGGTTGCCCCGTATCCTGCCCTCTTTGGCCTTGAGCCTCTGTATGAGACCCTTGAGGGGCCTACCGGATCTGTGCCTGGCCAGGGGAACCCCTGTAAGTTCGTTGTCAAAATATGTGGATATGTGATACTGGACAAGTTCCCAGAGGTCGTTCAGGATGAAATCAGGAGCTCCTATGTCTATGTTCTCTTTGAGGGACTGGTTTATCCTGACCACGTCCACAAGCTTGTGCGTCAGGTCATCCTCTGACCTCTCGCCGCCCTCCAGGGTGATGCTTGGCCGCACGGTAACGGGGGGTATGGGAAAGAGTGTGAGTATGAGCCACTCGGGGCGGCCGCCCCTGAATGCTATCTTATTGAGGTCATCGTCGGGTATGTTCTCAAATTTCTCCCTTATCATAAGGGGATCAAGCTCTGTCTTGTCCTCGTAATATGTGTAGGGCTTGACAAAGCTTATCTTTTTCTGTGGCTTGCCGCAGTGGGGGCACCTCGAAGGGACTGTCCCGGATTTGATGGTTCCCTCTTTCTTGTCACCCTTTCCGTCAGGCGGGAGTATCAGAATCCTATGGCACGACCTGCAGGTGAACTTCAGCAGCTGGTAGACGGTCTTGGTATAGAGCACGTTGATGACCGGCTTGGCGAGCTCGAGATAACCGAAATGGCCATTGCAGTCACCGATGCTGCCGCCGCACGTCCTGCAGTGCAGACCCGGGTCTATCACACCGAGCCTCGGATCCATCACCCCACCCTCTATGGGATAGCCATCCGCGTCATAGAGGTCAGAGGTAACCACCCTCACCCTCGCCAGGGAGCGTATGGTCTCTGGTGAGAGCATATTGAAGGACATGTCGCTTATCTTGTGAATCATTATATCTCCTTTGTTCCCAAACTCGGGAATATTCCCATGGATGTTATTTCATCAAGCATGAGCTTGAACGCATATGATGTCTCTACCCAGACAGTTTCGCTGTCCTTGCACACAGGACAGTAGCTCCTGTTCTTTATGTTGTCATGGATGGCCACCAGTCCGCACTTGGTGCATATCGGAAGCATGGTCTTGTCCGAGACAAACCTCTCCTTGAGTGTCAGGGCAGCGCCATGGCCAATCAGGCACTGCTGCTCCATCTCGCCCAGCCTCAGGCCACCCTTCTTGGCCCGGCCCTCTGTGGGTTGCTTGGTAAGGAGGGTGACCGGTCCCCTTGACCTGGCGTGTATCTTGTCGGCCACCATGTGATCGAGCTTGAGGTAGTATGAGATGCCTGTGAATATAAGGACGTCTAATTTCTTTCCTGTCTTACCGTCGTACATGGTCTGCTTGCCGTCGTCCCGGAATCCCGCATTCTTCATGGTGCTCCTTATCTCTGATTCCTTCATGTGGTTGAATGCCGAGGAATCGATGGGCTTTCCTGTAAGCGCGGCCGTCTTTCCGCTCAAGAGCTCCAGGAGCTGTCCCACGGTCATCCTGCTTGGAATGGCGTGGGGATTGAATATGAGGTCGGGTATGACGCCATTGGCTGTGAAGGGCATGTCCTCTTGGGGAACGAGCAGGCTTATGACGCCCTTCTGGCCGTGCCTGGAGGCCAGCTTGTCGCCCAGTTCCAGTGTCCTCTCATCTCTTATCCGTATCTTAAGTAGCTGGTCGGCGTCCAGGGTTTCTGATATGAACACATCATCTACTATTCCCTCTTCACCATATCGTATAGTGACCGAAGTCTCCCTTCTGTTGTCTATGTCTGCCGTGAATTCCTCGCTTGAGAGGAACCTTAGCGGCGACGTCTTTCCCACGAGCACAGAGTCAGGGATGACCACGGTCTCGGGATTTATGATACCATCATCTGCCAGGTCGACATAGGCAGCTTCTCCCATGTGACCCTTTATCCCGGGCTCGGGGATGGTTATCTCGTCCTCTTGTCCGCCCCAGTATCTCTTTTTGATGGTTTCGTATGTCCTGAAATAGAAGCTCCTGAAGAGCCCCCTCTCTGTAGAGGATCTGTTGACAACAATGGCATCGTTGAGGTTGAAGCCATCATAGCACATCACTGCCACCACAACGTTCTGTCCGCCTGGATAATCACCCAGAACATTGCTGACACTGGTCTTGACCAGAGGGGTCTGGGGGTATGCAAGTATGTTGAACTTGGTATCGGTTCTCATGCTGAAGTTTATGGATGTCATGCCTATGGCCTGTCCCACCATCTTGGCGCCGTAATTTATCCTGTCACCGCGGTTGTATTCCGGATAGGGTATCAGGGAAGCTGCAATGCCCAGAATCGTTATGGGGTTTATCTCCATATGGGTATGCTCGCTCGTCACATCGTCCTCTCCGATGGCAATGAGGCAGTTCTCCTCCTCTTCGGCATCCAGGTATTCCACGATGCCGTGCTGTAGAATATAGGACCATTCTATCTCACCCTTCTGCAGCTTTTCCATGTGCTGATTCGTGAACTTGGGTTTGCCGGATTCCACGATGACAAGAGGTCTCCTGGCCCTGCCGTGCTCTGTGTTTATCCTGACCTCATTGAATACAGGATGATAGGCAACATTGACCTGGCCAGGTATGAGGTTCATTCTTCTCTTTTTTCTGATATCATGCACAATCCCCTCGGGATCAGAAGTCTGGAAGATAAGCTTGCCGTTGAAGTATACCTCTGTCCCATCTTTCTTGGTTTTCGCCTCTGATTTCTCGCCGGCATATCCCTGCACCACTATGTTAAGGACTTTTTCTGTTTCCTTACCGCTTAACCCGGGGGTAATCTCGACCATCAGTGCGAGATGCTTCCTTAGTCCTATGGAGGAGCCCTCGGGGGTCTCTGCAGGGCACAGCCTGCCCCACTCAGTGGGATGGATCTGCCTGGCCTTGAAGTGCTCCTGGGTCGAGGTGAGCGGGGATATTACGGACCTCAGGTGCGAGATTGTCTTTATGTGGGATGACCTGTCCAGTCTCTGGGATATACCTGTCCTGCCGCCTATCCAGTTCCCGGTGGCCAGGCTGGACAATATCTGTTTTGTTACGGCGTTTGCCTCTATTATGCCCTGTATGGAGGGGCTCTTTCCCCTCTTAACGAGCTTCTGGTAATTATAGTTCATCTTGGCCAGCAGGCCCCATCTTCCCAGGAGTATGCTTCTGAAGAGCTGGCCCATGAGTTCGCCTGACATGAGGAGTCTCTTGTTGTTGTAGTGGTCGATGTCATCCTCGGGTATCATGTTCATGGAGAGCATAATCATCTTTTTGATTATCTTTGCAATCACATCGGCCTTCTCGAGCCTGTTCTCTTTTTTCTGGCCTATGTGCGGGAGCAGGTACCTGTCAAGAATCTGGTTGACCCTCTCTATCCTGTAGTCCTCTGACACCCTCATTTTCTTGCCTATGTTGTCTATGGCCTCGTCTGATGTGGTGTCTGAGGACTGGTAGAGGTTTATGTAGAGCTCATTGAGTATTCTGGGATTGTCAGAGATGTGGAAGCATATCTCTTTGTCTGTCTCCAGGCCCAGGGCCTTGAGCAGGGTTATCACATTGAGTTTCCTTATGTTCGCAAAGGATATGTTCATTTCCCCGTCGGGCTTCTTCTCCATGACGTGCCTTTGTTTGAATCCGGACTTCTCGGAGTTTATCCTGACCGAAATAATGTCACCGACCCTCTCGAATATGGGTTTGTTTGACGCTATCTCTTCTATGAGAACTAGTACGCGCTCGGTTCCGTTGATTATGAAATATCCCCCCGGGTCATTGGGATCCTCGCCGCTTTCCTTGAGGTCTTCACGTCCAAGGCCGTGCGTCGAGCAGAGACCTGACTTAATCATTATGGGAAGGTTTCCTATGTGAACCCTCTCGGCCTTTTCCTGCACGCCGTTTATTATGGAGTTTATGTCAACATAGATCGGAGCTGCATAAGTGAAGTTCCTTGTCCTGGTCTCGTTCGGGAACACATATCTGGTGCTCCCGTCGGCCTCCTTTATGGAGGGTCTGCCTATATGTACCTTTCCGAATTTGAGCTTGTGGTCTCCCAGTTCCGGGTTCAGGGAAACAATCTCTATTTCGTCTATGATGTTCTGTATTCCATATTCTAAGAAGTGATTGAAAGAGTTAATCTGGAAATTGACCCAGCCTTGCTCCTTTTCTATGATCTTAAACAACGGCATGAATGACATGGCCCACTCCAACCTGAATCTCCTCTGCTAGCCCCGTAGAGGCTGATTGTGCATCCCTGTCCCCCTGAGGAGATGGGCATGCGTTTATTTCCCTACCACGACCCTGTAATATGTGGAATACCCCGCGGTCTGGGATTTCCTGGTGATTCTCACGACATCGTTTTGTTTGGTCTCTATGCTTATCAGAGCCGGATCCGTAAGCGATATCTTCGGCAGCTGCTTCTCTGTCACTCCCAATCTTTCGAGAAGTTGTTGCTTTTCGAGTTTGGTTAAAATTTCATGCTTCGGAACAAGTTCATGCAGGAATATGTCGACCGTAATAAGACCACCTTCAATGCCCCTTATCATTGCGTGATATAATATATATATCCGGTTGTATATATACTTTTCTCTAGGGGCGCTCTATATCTATGAGCAGATAAGTATTTAAAGGTTTCATTTAACCCTGTGATTTGAGTTAAAACCGAGGATTCTGTATTCATCTGGAACCCTTTTCCTGCTTCGCGTTGTTGGAGACCCGGGGCCTCTCACCCCTCCACCAGAAGACATCAAAGTATGTCTTTACCATCCTTACCATTATTGGGTTGCTTGTGGCGAGGCAGTTATAAACAAACAGTTCCTCTGTGCCAGGTCTGCCGTAGTGGTTGTTTATGTTCACCCCGGCCCTGGGTATCTTGGAAATCATGTGTGTCATATTGTTGTCTATTATGTCGCCGCTGAGGCTCTTGACATCCCAGCCCCGAACATCTGCGCCTATCTTAAGGAGCTCCTTGACCGTGCCGCTGGTCTTTTCATCGAGGTCTATGAGGACCTTTACGGTGACGCCATTGTTTATCTTGCTCTTCAGGACCTTCCTGAACCTGGGAAACCAGCTGAAATCATCGCTGAAAATCAGCATCTCTTTTGTGGATTTCTTCTCTTCTTCGGTGATTTTTCTTATCGCGGTCTCTCTTCCCTCGAATACCCAGAAATCCTTCCTGATATCGTCTGCATGCTTGGGAACTGTCTTGGGGACGGCATGCTTGATTTGCTTTATTATCGCCTCTGATCTGTCTATGTCATGCTGGTGGAGACGTTTCTTCTCTTCTATGATGTTTGAGAGCGCATCGATGCTTATCAACCTGTACTTTTTTGGCCTGGTGTTCAGGGCTGTCACCAGGCCTTGTTTTTGCAGGGAACCCATGGTCTCGTACACCCTGGTGAGCGGTATCCGGGCGAGCCTGCTTAGCTGCTCGGCGCTGCACAGCCTGCACTGCTGAAGAATGACCGCAAAAGCCTTGGCTTCGTATTCTTTCATCCCGATGTCTTTCAGAAGGGGTTCTATGTTGTTCATGGAACGCACCAAATTCAGAGCATTGACAATGCCGTTTCATGGATGTGGTAATCTAATTTGACCGGTCTGTTTATAAAATTAACTGTTTTTGCGTTAACTTCAGGTCAAGAACGTGCCTGGGCTAAAGAGAAAAAAAGGGCCCGGAGGGATTCTCGATAGCCGGAAGTGCCCCGGAGTCTTGTAGGGGCACTCCTTTGACATCTTTGATGTCAAAACGTGACAGCGAAGCTGTCACTCCTTTTGGCTTAAGCCTTTTTCTCTTGTGCCCCTGAGGGTATGAAAAAGGCTTATTTCGAACCCACGACACCCGGGTTTCCTCTCACTGACCCCTAACCATTTTACGGAAGCTGCCGCTTTCTCCAGAGCGTTAACGGAAAATATCCGAAAGCTACCAATGCAAGTAAGGGTCTCGACGCTTTTAACGCGTGGTTAAAAGCCCGGTGCTCTAACCAGACTGAGCTACGGGCCCATTGCATGAATACCAGTCTGGTCCTTCATTTCTTATCACAAGCTTATAAATCCTTTAGGGCTGCCGGAAAGGTATCCCCTAGAGGTTGTCCGGGAAATTGCCAGAAATATGCTATTTCTGCCTGTTTTGTGGGGGCTAAGGGGTTCTAAGGATTATTTTCCTTACTCCTTACGCAGAACCTGAGGCAGCGAAAACTTTATATACCATATTTATCACTATTTGATAATCATAATTAATTAGCTATTTTATCATGCTATCATATCAATACACGTAACAGCGAACTGAATTTAATTCTGTTCGAAAACATAAACCTAGAGAATTGGGACATCGGAATCCAGTCCACAAGGCCGTAATCTGCAAGAAAGGAGGTGAAGGCGATGCTGGAGATTATGTCAGTTTCATTTGTTTCACATGCATGGTTTGAGGCGACTATTGTTGTCTCGCGACTTCTCACAACACACTAGCCAAGGAAGGAGAAAGTACTATGGTAATGCAAGAGAGTATCCCTGATTTGGAAAAACTGATCAGGACAAATTATTACGTCGATAGCGAGATGGCTGCTTACCTGGACTTCATCTGCAGCAAAGATCGCAAAGCCCAGGGGCAGCTCTTTGGTCACCTTATCCAGTTCCGCGGGATTATGGAACCCAACGGGGACCTCAAAGACAACACATTTATCGGCAACGATGAATGGCGGAATGCCGTCATCGACATGGAAGCCAAATGGAAAGAGATCCGCGACAATGTTCTCGAAGCCGAGGTTCCATTGGCACCCGAACAAGTCGGTGAAATCATCGCCGAGGCTGTCGGATCCGAGCAGAAGGAGATTAAGAAGATGGCGCTTCTTTCCTGGGTTCTCCAATACGGCAAACCTGGATTCGTTCCATACGTCACCGTGCCGGAACTCGCGAACAAAGCAAGGAATGTGGGACTATTCGAGCTTTATGAACTGAGTAACGCAGTCAAGGAAACAATCCAGCGCGTCAAAGCTATATGCATCTCCCCGCTTTTCAAGACCCCTCTTATGAAAGCTGCGGCGCTTCAGGTTGTCCTGGACGAAATCGAAGATCCGATGCAACGCGCCGTTGTCCTGGCCACTTATGTGCACGTCTTTGTCCCCAAGACCGAAACACCCATCGGGATTGCGGGAACGGTGGACGACCTGGATAAAGTGCTCAGTGAAGCCCTTTCGGAGTTTCATGGATGCTCGGGGTGCGATGAACGAGGAACCTGCAATCTTCCGCATGCAAAAATATGGCGCGCCGAGAATACGTAGGTAATACCTGAAGCTTAATGGCCATTGAGTTTCAACAAGGGGGGTTTGATAGAGATATTGAACCCCCCTTTCTTTTGTGTTGTCAACTTAACGGTGTTTACTCACGAAGTAACTACTCACCCATATCATGTGAATTTTCAGAAACCAGCATATATAGAGGTCGTTTTCAGAACCTTCCAAAAGTTGCACATTCAATTCTTCCTTTCTGAAGAAGGATTTTGACAAGCCAAAAGAACAGTTCTCATAGTAGCAGCATAACCGAGAAAAAAAAGAATAAGCGCCCAGGCCGGGCCTCGGGGGTCGGGTTAGAATCCGTAACGTCCTGATTATCCTTGGCTCAGGCTCCATATAAAGCTTGCTCTGATTACCCATAAAACCCCCATTGAGGCCATATTTAACGCCTTTAAATCATATAACCAATCCTAATCTCGTTCTTCATTTAAAAAAAAGAAGGTGAGGCCACACAATGTATGGCCTCGTTAATAACTGTGTCATCCATCCGGGGGTGTACCATAAAGCCTAACCCCCAAATAGCAGAGTTCCAGGACATCTATGTTAATGCCATAAGTGTGAGCACTATAGCAATTGCTGTAGCGGCACTTATGGTTACTGTTATTTTAACCATATGCTCTACCTCCATATAACTCACACTAAAACGATAACAAGAAGCAACTCCATAATGCTTTTAAGCTTTTCGGTGTTAACTTTAAATACCGAGTAAATACATAATACATAATACGCAATACATACTAAGTACCTACCCGTTATTTATGCTATCGCTGGTGGGTTTCGTGTCATGCGGACCCCACCGGTGAGTCCATTTACCGCATGATGCCATTATTTTGGAGAATAAACAATATAAGCTTTATTTCTTAGTGTTCTGAACTAGCTATTTCAACGTCTTAAACCTATACCAGCAAACCAGGCCCAGGCCTATGAAAATCCAGCCAATAGGGTTATTCTGAATGAATAAGAGTTCTGACCCGGCTATGAATGAAAAAACCTCTGCAATAGCCAGCTTGTGCTTTATTTCCATATGCCTCATCTATAATTAGTGTTTTTATTGAAATAGATTTAAC
>DAOVFN010000033.1 GCA_030672885.1 Candidatus Aenigmatarchaeota archaeon
GAGCTGAACCTCTATGGAGTGCTCCCTGGAATGAGCCACCTCGTCCTCTTCCACTAGGCCGCAGTCCCTTAGTGCATTGAGCATGCCGGTGTCGGCAGGGAACTCGCCGAGGGGGGTCCTCCAGGCATGTGAGGACACGGAGAAAGCCTTCCCCAGGCCTGTATGGTTGGGTCCGAGGATGATGAAGCGCTTCCCTGGTTTCAGGGAGGATATGGCCATGGCAGCAGTCCTTCCGGAGTAGGTGTAGCCCGCGTGCGGGGATATGACAGCGTTATATTCGGGGCCCTTCCTGAAGCCCGAGAAGAGATTGGACAGGGTCTTCTCGAGCCCGGGCATGTCACTGTCATAGAACATGCCCGCCACAGCAGGCTGCCTTGCCTGCGCTCTTTTGTGTGTGCTCCCGTGCTCGTGTCGGGGGGTGCTCGTCTGGCCTGGCATGGTTAGAATTTGGAGTATGGGATTAAATTAATGTCTTCTCGCGCTTCATCATCACGTCCAAAAGGGAGTCTTCTGTTATTTCTTTATCGGCAGGGTGCTCATGCAGGTCCCTTTTTGTTATCCCAGGAAAGGCCTGGACAACCTCTCTGTATGGGAGCGCTCTTAATTCGGTCTGATAGCTCTCCCCATGCAGGCCAAACCCACCATACGGATTGCCTGAGATTCCTTTGGATATGATTGTGCCGTCATTGTTCTTGTAGTAAACCATGCAAAGAGATTGGAAGAAAGCATTAAAAGCCTTGCGGGCCTCAGCCCACATAGACCAGTTCCTCTGTCTTGGTGTCCTTCTTTTTGACGCTGGCCCTCATCTTCTCGGATATCTGTTCGTAGAACTTTATCATGTCCTGGCTTACGCTGGGAGTGACCTGGGATATGGCACTCTTGAACTCGCCCGGTCCAACGCTCTTGGCTTTGAGATCCTTTCTCAGGGCAAAGATACCGGCTTCTCTTGCAAGTGCCTCCAGGTCCGCGCCGGAGTAGCCGTCCGTCTGCTTGACCAGGCCGTTCAGGTTGACACCCTCGAGGGGCATGTTCCTGGTGTGTATCTTGAGTATCTCGAGCCTTGCCTTGTCGTCCGGGGCAGGCACGAGTATCTGCCGGTCGAACCTTCCGGGCCTCATGAGGGCGGGATCCATGATGTCGGGCCTGTTGGTCGCGGCCATGACAATCACGTTATGGAGGTCCTCGAGGCCTGACATCTCTGTCAGTATCATGGAAACCACGTTCTCGGTAACCCGGGTGCCCGCATCCGTGCCCCTCCTCGGGGCAATGGCATCGATTTCGTCAAAGAATATTATCGTGGGCGCCACCTGCTTGGCCCTCTTGAATATCTCCCTTATCTTTTTCTCGGACTCGCCCACCCATTTGGAGAATATCTCAGGGCCCTTTACGGAGATGAAATTGGCGCCTGATTCGTTGGCCACGGCCTTGGCGAGCAGGGTCTTGCCCGAGCCCGGGGGGCCGTAGAGGAGCACTCCCTTGGGAGGCTTTATGCCCACCCTGTCAAAGGCAGCTGGATAATCAAGGGGCCACTGGACAGTTTCTTTGAGATTCCGCTTGACGTCCTCAAGGCCCCCGACATCGCTCCATTTCACCTTGGGGATCTCGATCATGACCTCTCTCATGGCAGAGGGCTCCACTACCTTGAGCGCGTTCTCGAAGTCCTTTTTTACGACCCTTATCTTTTCGATTGTCTCGGGGGGGAACTCCTCCTCTTTTTTCCAGCTGAGGTTGGGGAGGTTCCTTCTCAGAGAGAGCATGGCAGCCTCCTTGCAGAGGGACTCCAGGTCAGCTCCTATGAAGCCATAGGTTACCGAGGACAGCCAGTCCATGCTGATGCCGTCTGATAGTGGCATGTTCCTGGAGTGTATCTGGAGAATTTCCTTTCTGCCTTTTTGGTCAGGCACGCCTATCTCTATTTCCCTGTCGAACCTCCCGGGCCTTCTGAGGGCGGGGTCGAGTGCGTTGTGCCTGTTGGTCGCGGCTAACACGATTACCTTGCCCCTGGACTTGAGGCCGTCCATGAGCGTCAGTATCTGGGACACTACACGGCGCTCCACTTCGCCAGTGACCTCCTCCCTTTTGGGGGCAATGGCATCGATTTCGTCAAAGAATATTATGGCAGGGGCGTTCTTTTCGGCATCCTCGAATATCTTGCGAAGATTTTGCTCCGACTGGCCATACCATTTGCTCATGATTTCAGGGCCGTTTATTGCAGTGAAATTGTAGCCTGATTCGTTGGCAACGGCCGTGGCGAGCAGGGTCTTGCCCGAGCCCGGGGGGCCGTAGAGGAGCACTCCCTTGGGAGGCTCTATTCCGAGCTTGGTAAAGAGCTCGGGATGCCTCAGGGGCAGCTCAACCATCTCTCTTATCTTTTTGATTTCCTCATGCAGACCGCCTATGTCCTCATAGGTTATGTTGGGTATCATCGTGTCTTCCAGCATCTCCACGGCCTCGGGCTTGAGTTCCACCTCAGTATCGTCCGTTATCCTTACCACGCCGTCAGGGGCTGTCGAGACCACAGCGAGCTTGGTCTCTCCGGGTATGGGCGTGAAGAATATGTCCTCGAGGTTCATGCCAAAGAAATCATCAAAGGGCGAGTTGGTTCTCTGTTTGACCACAGGAAAGGGCATCACGATGTCACGTTTGCTCATGGGCCTCATGAAGAGGTTCTTTTTGAGCAGGTCGGAGTTCATCTGGAGGATTATTCCCTTCTGGGCAGGGGCAAGAACGACCTTTTTGGCGTCCCTGGGCTCGGCCCTGGAAACCTTGATGGTTTCGCCCACACCTATGCCGGCGTTCCTTCTTGTGATGCCATCCATCCTTATGACACTGAGGCCGACGTCTGCGGGATACGCCCGCACAGCAAGAGCACCGGTCACGTTCTTTCCCTGAAGCACGACCACGTCTCCCTCTTTTATGCCAAGCTTGCTCATGGTCTTGGTGTCGACTCTGACTATGCCACGCCCGAACTCCTCTCTGTTGGTGAGCTCTCCCGCCTTCAGGGGCACTGTTCCGTTCTTGTCTGGCATTCAATCACTTCTTAATCTCCTGATATTATAGCAAAGGACCTAACAGATTGGAAATCGTCCTTTGCTGGTTGTATCGGACATCATTCCAAAAGTTTTGTCCGATACTATATATTGCACGAGAATTTATTAATTACTTGTCACCCTCGTCGCTTCTCTCCCTTCTTAGTCTCTCGCATCTCAGTATGATGCTGTGCCTGGTCTGTATGATTTCCATGGGCTCCTGTCTCACGACCTCCATTATCCTGACGTACCGCCTTACAGTAACGTTGTGGAGACCCGTCGTCTGGGCTATCTGGTTTATGCTCATGGCCTCCCCCTCTTCTTCGAGCATCCTGATTATGAGCTCCATTATCTTTAGGGGGTCGCGCCTCATGGTAACTCTCCAGGTTATAGTATACAATTATATACATTGCAGTTTATAAATGTTTCGGTTATGGTAGGATGAATTGTATATTATAGTATATAGAAGTGGTTGGGTGTACGGAAGCCTACAAAAGGGTTTTAGAAGAACTTGAGGCCGTCAACCACTGGCTCATCCTGTTTCTGCTGGACATGCTGGGGCTGCTGGGGCTGGTATGGATTGGGGACCTGTTGCGCCTGCTGGTATGGCATCTGGGGCTGCACGTGCCTCCTGTGGGGGCCGAGCTCGTCCCAGACAAGCCTGGAGAACTTCTCATGGCAGGCCATGCAGGTGTGAGTGGACCTGATTATTATTCTCTGGGGTTCAGTGCCCTCGATTACCTTGACCAGCTCCTCTTCAGAAAGGAATGAACCACTGTTGCACTTGGGACATTGCATAGAAACCACCTTGATTATAATTGACCAGGAAAATATAAATAAGGATCATGAACAGGCAGCGTGAGTGCGCTACTTTATCACGCTGGTGCCCCCCTCCATATGGGAGCTTGTGGTCTGGACCTCGAGCCTGGCGTTCTCATAGAACTCGCGCAGGGTCTTGCGCCCGACAGTGCTCATGGAGCCCTTGAGCGCAAACACATCGTTGGGTAGCTGGGTGGACATGCTGCCCTTGTGCAAGACGAATCCCTCCACACCCTCCACGACAAAGCTTCTGGAGTCCTTGTGCCCGTACCTTCTTATGTTCTTGGCGCGGGCAGATGCCTCGCCCCAGTAGGGCTTCACAAAGGCATTGACATAGCTTATACCATCCGTACCGTTCGCTATGACCTTGAAGGGTCTCTCCATCAGGGGCTGGGGGCTCTCGGTGAACCCGGCAAAGTACTTTCCCATCATGATGAGATCGGCGCCGAGGGCAAAAGCCACTGCCATGTCGCCTGTGGAGCCTATGCCGCCGTCTGAGCAGATTGGGACATATTTGTCTGTCTTGGAAAAGAAACTGTCCCTTGCCTTGGCTATCTGCATGACAGCAGTGGCCTGGCCCCGGCCGGTGGCCTTGACCCGCCTGGTCGTGCATATGGAGCCAGAGCCCTGGCCTATCTTGACGCAGTCCACTCCCAGGTTGGCCAGGAACTCAAAGGCATCGGTGTGCACTATGTTGCCGGCAATCAGGGGCTTCCTGAAGCGCTTGTAGCTCTCTATGGCATCTTGGGCGAAGTCAGAATAGAGATCAGATGAATCCAGGACAAGGAAGTCCACACCCTCCTTTACAAGGGCCTCGGCCCTTGCGATGTCCTCGGGATGGGTGGATACCGCTGCAGCCACCCTGAGGCGCTTCTCGCCATCCACAAATGCATTGGGGTACGTGATGTGCTCCTTGAGGTCCTTATAGAACACAACAGACTTGAGGTTGCCGCCCCTGTCAATTATGGGGAGGGCGCCTATGCCTGACTCGATTACCTTGTCATTGGCCTCGTCCAGTGTAATGCCATCATGTCCGGTAATGAGCCTGGAGAGGGGAATCATTTTCTGGCGTACCTCCAGAGAGGCGTCCTTTTCGGGATGGTACCTCTTCTCTGTTATGAGGCCTACGAGCTTTCCGTTCTCCACAACAGGGAACGTCGAGTAGCCGTGATGCCCCTCGAGCTCGAGGAGCTGGGATATCCTGTCGTGAGGACTCACTGTCATCGCGTTGCAGACGAAGCCTGATCTGTAGCGTTTGACCTTCTTCACCATGTCAGCCTGTTCATGGACGGGCAGGCTGCCCGGAAGCACCCCCAAGCCGCCCTGCTTGGCCAGTTCGATGGCGAGCTCGTGGCCTGTCACAGACTGCATGGCCGCGCTGAGAAGGGGGAGGGGAATCTCTGTCTTATCTGTAATCCTGCTCCTGACAGATACGCTGTCTATCGCTGTGCGGTGGCTGGTCCTGCCTGGGAGGATCAGGAACTCTGCGAACGTTCTGGATATGGTATCTCTGAGTTTTGCCATGTAATGACTGGGGAGAAAGAGATTTATTGGTTATGTGTTCTGGTTGGTGTCCAGAATGTGCAGAAAGCGGAATCGACAACCAAATGTTGGCGAGTCTTGCGGCCTTGCCGCAAGAGTTGTCATCATCTCACACCGTTCAACTGGATGATGAGATGTCTCGTGTCAACGAGACACGATGCCGCATCTATTGTGCTGATGCACAAGAACGTGCCGTAGGCACAGGAGACTCTCGTAAGCCGATGATATTCAGAGGTTGGTTTGGTAGAGTCTGCGTGTTGCCTATCAGCTTGCGACTTGCGGCAGCGTCTGTAAGCTGATGATATTCAGAGGTTGGTTTGGTAGAGTCTGCGTGTTGCCTATCAGCTTGCGACTTGCGGCAGCGTCTGTAAGCTGATGATTAGACCTTTTGGACAAAGTTTGGCGATGGCTCGAAGAGGAGGCCCTGGGTCTTGAGGCGCTCGATAATCTCGTCTATCTCGTCAATGCCGTCAGCGCGAGCCGAGCTTCTGAGTTCGTCGAGGGATATCTCTTTTTTGACTTCAGAGAGCTTGGTTATAAGATCGAGCACTGTCCTTATTTTGGAGCGCTCGCTTGCAGGGGTTCCTCCCTCGGACCTGTCCACATCTATCTCCCCGGTCTCTGGATCGAAGCCGAGCTGCTTGAGGGAGAACTTCATGAGCCTGATGGCCCGCTGGGCATCCTCTTTTCTGACCTCGCGTTGGAACTGTATCTTGGCAGAGGCCTCGGATAGCCTTATAAGGGCCTCGAACTGCCTCATGGTTATGGAAACAGAGGAGCCTCCCTCTGATTTCTTTCTGGTCCTGATATAGAATGTCCTGAGCATCTTGCCTGCTTCCTTAGTGAGCTTGGGCTCGTATTCTCCTCTTACATATGATATGTATTTCCTTATCATGTTCGGGTCAATCTTGGGTATGGCACCCTCATAATCCGCGTCCTCTCTGGTCCTGAGGACGTGGTCCACCATCTTTTTGTCCAGTTCTGCGTTTGGCACGTCCATGAGGGCGAACTTGAGGTCGAACCTGGAGAGCAGGGTATCGACTATGTTTATCTGCTTGGCTATGGGGATGTAGGGATCGAACCTGGAGAATTTTGGGTTCCCGCCTGCAAGGACAGCGGTCCTGGCAGGAAGGGTCGCCACTATGGAGGCCTTGGCTATGGAGACCGTTCCCTGCTCCAGGCCCTCGTGCATGGCCACCTGGTCATCAGGGTTCATCTTCTCGAACTCGTCCACCGCCAGCATGCCCTTGTTGGCCAGGACCATGGCCCCTGCCTCGAGGACCCATCCGCCCATGAATTGCTCGTCCTTGGTGACGGTTGCTGTATTATGTATTATCAGGCCGTTGCACATGAAGCTGTGCTCATCCTCCACGGTAACGTCATATACATATTCATGTTCTGTGTTGTCAATAAGGTCTATACTTTTTGTTTTTTCCCACACAATATCAGAATGAGCCAAGACCTCTAGCATCTTTACATCCTCTGAGACCGTCTTGGTTTTTAGTCTGCTGACAATCTCTTTCAGCATGTTTTGTGAAGGATTCCTTAATCCAGTCTCATATGAATAGTTTTTGTATCCATACAAAGCCCGGGCTGATAAGCCAGCTGATTTCCTGGCATTTCTTATGAGATGGGATATACCTGGCACAACATCTATATTGGTATTTTCCAGCTTGTGGTTCTCTACTAATCTCTCCAACATTGTTCTTTTTCTTGGAAGCTGGAACCCAACCCCTTTCTGGAAGGACTTGAAGTTTGAGTAGCTTCTCATATCTAGTGTCCATTTGTCTCCTGAAATAACAGTTCTCCCTCGTATAGTGGATTTTGTTGGTTTCCTTTTTCTCACAGAGCTTGGGATGCCGAATTTCAAAAGGAGAAGTTGCACACCTTTTATGAAACTTTCGCTTGCTGAAACAA
>DAOVFN010000129.1 GCA_030672885.1 Candidatus Aenigmatarchaeota archaeon
ATTTCTTTAGCCCATCCACTGGTGTGCATCCCTGTCCATGCGTGCCTACGTTCACTATATTGAGTTCTCCCTTCTCTGTGTCGCACACGGCAAAGAGCGGGTTGTGCCCGAAATGCATGCTTATCTTGGAGTCCCTTCCATTATCATCCAGCACAGGCATTGCTATTATCATTGCCACCGTCTTCCTTGTCCGCCTCCGGGACCGAAGCCCGGCATGCCCATGTGCCCTGGTCCCGTTGCCCCTTCAACCTTCTGGAGCTTTCCTGCGATGAAGTCTTCCACAACCTTCCTCACGGTTCCTCTGCCCGTGTAGACCTCTATGCCAAGCTGCTGGAACACTATGAATGCCCTGGGCCCGACGTTGCCTGTTATGACAGCGTCTGCCTTGAGCTCGGCAACTGCCTGTGCCGCTGTCATGCCTGCAGCACCAAGCTGGTTTGCGGATGCATTCCCGATGGCCTTATGTTCCCCTATTTTTTTGTCCTTGATATCGACTGCAATGAAATACGGGCATCTCCCGAACCTTGCGTCAACCTCACTGTCCATTCCCGGACCAGTTGCGCTAACCACTATCTTCATTCTTGACACCTCCCCTGAATCCAACAATCATACCGCTTATAATTGAAGACCCTATCATATAAATGACCAGCACTACCGTAAACGTCCACCCGAAATAGTACACGAGGACTGGAATAAGCGGTATCTTGACTGCCCTGCTGTAAAGGAATGCTGCCATGAGCGAGTCCTTCATTCCCCTGTCCCTGAGGTCTGCCAGCATGGGATACCACGCATATATCGGGCCTGCTGATATTATCCCCCCGGCCATTGCAATCAGCCACCCCTTCAGGCCGGAGCCGCTTCCCAGGTACTTGACAATCTTACTGGGCTTGAGCAGCATGTCCATCGCAAACATCATCACGAACACGAGCACGAAGGCGGGAACTATGCCGGCTACTATCCTTGCGAACACGGATATTGCAGACATTGCTGTTTCAGGGCTTACAATCCATGCAGCCGCATATACCATGCAGGACACAATGAGGAATTTCATGCTGCTTCCAATCCTGCCCCTGGGCTTCGCTCCGGTCTTTTCTGCAATACCTGCAGCTCTTTCTGGGCTGCCTTTGACCTTACCGGCGTGCTTCATCCCAGCACCCCCACGGTAAATACAACAAGGCATGCAACCACGACCGACATGACGAAGCTCACTGCGTTTCTCTTGAGCGCGAATCTCCTTCCCAGTATCATGCTCTCAGCGGGGAACTGTATGACACCCACAGTCACCCATGCTATCATGAATGCAGTTATTGCGACAAGGGAAACTCCCTGAATCAGCAACTCCCCACCTATTACATAGCTTGTTATGGGATTTCCTGCGGCAATGCTCCCCAGCGCCGCGCCCGCGAGCGAGTCAATAAACCCGTTGCCTGTAAAGACAGAGGAATAGAATTCCTTTGGCACACTTGCTGTTGCCAGGGAAACGAGAAGCAATACCCCTGCTATTATGGGAATAATCTGCCTGAAGCTCCTGACTGTCTTAATCAGGCTCTTCCTTGGACCATGCAGGGTTCCTTCCATGTCTGCTCCCTTTTTGCTTTCTCATAGCTTCTTTTTGCCTGCGCCTTCCATACTTTCACTGTGCACTGCTGTCTGCTTATCCCCTTGCCATGACTGTCCCGCATTTGGGGCATTTCTGTCCAGTGCATGGGACCCCTCTCAGATGGGAGGTTGTGTATCCGCATTTGGGGCACACGCATCCACCTCCAGGTCCCTGGGCCGTCCCGCCCATCCTGCCTCTTCCTTTCCATATGTCCATTGAATCACCTCTTTTTTTGACTACAATATTCTGCCCATTCCCCGGCCGCCATAACCGAACCCAGGCCCTTGTCCGCCACGGCCCCTGCGCGGGCCCATAAACGTGTAGTGCCCGCCCTCTATCCTTATGGCCTTGCCGTTGACCAAGGCATCGGCTATCTTCTTTCTGGCCGATTCATACACCCTCTGGAACGTGGACTGGGATATCCCCATCTTCCTGGCTGCCCCGGTCTGATCCATGCATTCATTATCCTTGAGCCTGATGGACTCGAACTCGTCCATTGTCAGCACTGTCTCCAGCATCCCGGCCAACCTGACCCCCGCTGGCTTGAAGTACCTGACTCCGGGCTCAAAGAATACCCTCCTGCACATCCTTGGTCTTGGCATACATCAACCTCTTGATTATTGACAGCTGAGCCCGAAGCCATTGCTCAATCGATGCAAGCCAGCATGTACTGTCATGCTAAGCAATGTTCCTTTGCATGATGGTTTATCCCTTCTTCTCGGCTTCCTTTTCTATCTCATTGAGCCTGGCCCTGATGCTCTCGAGTTCCCTCTCGACGAGTTCCCTCTCGGCCTTGAGATCTGCTATCTCATCTTCCTTTGTATACTCCGGGACCTGTCCATATCGGACAGGAGCATAGCCCACCGGCTGGACCGGAGCGCCCCAGAACCTTCCTCTGCCAAGGCCGCGTCCGAAACCTCTACCGGGTCCCCTGCCGAACTCCCGGCCCCTTACAAATCCGGCTTCAAAACCAGGATTCATGTGTCCAGGTGTTGCATAGCCTGCACAATAGCCCATTCCTCTTCCTGTCATGGAACCTGC
>DAOVFN010000068.1 GCA_030672885.1 Candidatus Aenigmatarchaeota archaeon
TACTGGAGGTTTGTTCCTGCAATTGTGTTGGTGCCATTGAGCAGTGTAACCTCGATTCCTAGTATCTCGAAAATCTCGCAGACGTGGTATCCGCCAACACCTATGTCATCGAGGCATGCTACCTCTGCGCCTTTTTCTGCAACGAGTGTCGGGAATACCGAAGTCGTGTTACCTGTGTCAACACCGCCAGATTCTGCCACTACTGCTGAGTCTTCGCCCCAGACTACTGATATCACATCCGCAGTCGTGTCGTGCGACCAGAACAGGTATGTCTTCCCGTCGATTATCTTGGTTCCGTTGAAGTAACCTGTGCTACCCTTCTCGGTCATGTCCACATCGTATGTGGTTCCTGAGAACACGTCCTTCAGTGTCAGGGTCGGGTCGGTGTCTCCTGTGTCTGTGCTGATGTCTGTTACCTCAAGCAGATGGGAGAAGTCGTCCTGGTTTATCACGATGTAGGAGTCTTCTTCTGCCTGTTCTCCTTCGAGCACGTGTATCACATCATCGTCACTGTCTGCCATTGTTATTGCATCGTCAGAGCCAGTTGTCTGGGTTGCAGTGTATGCGAACTCTATTGTCTTCTCATTGCCCTTGGAGTCCGTGAACTTGGCTGTTGCTGTGTCGTCGCCTGATGTGTCGAATTCAAAGGTCGCCATCTCGCTCTCGGCTGGAGAACCGCCGCCAAAGGCCAACTTGAATGTCCCGAATACCGGGTCGGTGAATGGGTGGCCAACAGCTGCATAGTCACCATCGCTGTCAGGTGCGGCAACCGCTATCTCCAAGACGGATATCACTCCTGCGTCGTCCTTTGTCATTGTCACCAGTGTGTTGTCTATGTCCTCTGCGTCAGAGCCAGAACCAACCTTAACTTCATTGGCGTTATCGAATGTCAGTTTGGATGAACCAAATGACAACCTTGCCGAGCTGGTCTGTGACTCCTTTGAGAGAAAGTAGACCTCGTCCACATAGACTTCCAGTCCGCTTACCTTTCTTGAATTCCCTTCGTTTATTGTCCTGCTGACATCGCTCACCTTCACTATCACTGTGTCAGTGTCGCTTACACCTATCAGTGATACTTCGTATGAGACTCCGCCAACATCGACTGTTGCTGTCTCGCCTTCAGTGAGCGTCTGCTTGCTGGCACCGCCGAAGAGCACGATTATGTCTGTATCGGAATCTGATGATACCGTGTATGTTGTTCCGAACAGTTCTATCTCGTTGCTGCCAACATTCGAGTCTGAGAAGTTCAGGTCATCGTTGAATATCACCTTCAGTGTGTATGCGGGTGTGCCAGAAGCCGTCCCTATCTGTATGAGCAATGCTGGGTCGTCTCCTAATACATCATCGCTGTTGCTGTCGCTTAGTGACATTGTGCTGCTTCCGATTCCGATGTACTGGTCATAGTCATAGGTGTTCCCATCGCTGTCTTCGAATGTTCCTGATGCGAGTACCGATGGCAGGTCGTCTGATGTCAGGGTGTCCTTTGCTGTACTGATTGCGTCACCACCGTATATCTTTTTGTTTGCCGTCGACAGGCTCACACCGCCAGACACGGATACCTCTGCTGCTCCGCCTATTGCTCTGTCTATTGTTGCGTAACCGGCTACTCCAGCTGCTATGTCAGCTGCACCGACTACATCCTTGGCGTACTCCGGGTCGCCGCTTCCGGCTCCGATCACTATCCATGGAGCTACAGGTGTGCTGCCTGATGTGTCCACGAAATCGCCAAGGTTCGAGCTCTGAGCAAAAGCACCAAAGGCTATTGTGGCGCCGGCCGCTACTGCAGCCATGCTGCCTGCTAAAACCTTTTGTATGTTCATGTTTAATTCCTCCATATTTAATTTAAAGTATCGGACAAAACTTTTTGGAATGATGTCCGATACGACCAGCAAAGGACAATTTCCAATTTGTTGTGTCCTTTGCTATAATGCCGCGCTGCGGCCGCCAAATGCTTGGCGGTCTGCTGCTGGCATGTCCCAGACATGTTTTTGAGATATGCCTGACCAGCAAGACCCCGGGTTTATTCGGGGATTGCATGAGACATATTGATGTCGTTGCCTGAGGCAGCACGCTCCCGGCCCGCCATGAGCGGTCCAGGCACATGCTGATTATAATAGTTCCTCTGACCTGGTATATATTACTTGCGTGAAACAGTTTTATGGGTGCAAGTGACAGTGCTTGCATAGCCGTAGATAGGATTTAATGTGTCTGTTTCTGAGTATGATTGTTCATAAAACAATAATAGGCGTTCTTATCGTGTATGGTCAAGAAGGGGGGGTTTTGAGGAAACCCTGCCCGTTTGGCCCGGATTAAGGGAGTTTCGGGCTGTCGGGACTCACTCCAGTATCTCCGGGGTGTCTATCACTCCGTCACCGTCCATGTCATACCCGCGGACAACCTTGGCAATGGTCTTCCTGTCATTGGCATTGCCCGCCATGAGCTTGTCAAGACTCTTTACCCAGGCAAGGACGGCCGAGCGGGTTCCCTGGAACCTGTTGCCTGCAATGACCAGGATTTTTGAACCCCTCTTCCTGTCAAGGGGATTGTCAACGATTACGACCATCCCGACCTCGTCTTCGTTGTATGACTTCCCCGAGAGCCTTGACCTTATCTTGGCATTGCCCCTGAGGTCTATGAATACAGGCAGTATGCTGTTTATCCTCCTTGTGACCATATTCACGGTGGGGCCGCCGATGAGTATGAGGTTGCCTGTGAGGTCGCTCTCCCTGACATCCGTGTCCAGCATGTAGTTGGGAACCTGCTTTCCGCTGGTGAACGCTCCCATGAAGAGCGCGAAGTCTATGGCGCAGCAGGAGTCAGAGGCGCGGGCCTTCCATGGCCCGTGCGGGTCAGGGGAGCCCACTATGATCTTGGCATTGAGGTTGCCGTCATCTATGAATGGCTTCAGCAGCCTGAGATGGGCTGGCGATGATATGTTGAGCTCCCTGCCGGCGGAAGGCTCCCCCATGCTCACGCACAGGGAATTGAACCTGGCCTGGTAGAGCCTGGCCGTGGCGCCGCCCCTGGACTCGGTTCCTGTCTCCCTTATCAGGCCGGCCTTCCTGAAAGTCCTTATGTAATAATACACCTTTTGCTCATGCACGCCAAGCTTCCTGGCTATGTCCATGGGGCAGGCCGGCTCGGCAAGCTCCCTGAACACCCTCCAGCCCAGCTTGCTGGAGAACGCCCTCATTGCGTCGGGGTTGTCAAAGACCCTGACAGGATGCATGACGTGCCTGGTGCCGTCTGTCCTCAGGAGGAAATGCTGCTTCTTAATGTCTCTCACCGTCCAGTGCTTCGCCCGGCATGCGCTCATTCGCCATGCAGTCGGTTGCGGGGCCGCTGTTTCGCAATGCTGAAGTGTGCCTCGCCTGGAGCACCCATAACACATTGCTAACGTTATAAAATAATTTATAATGATACTTATAAACCTTTGCCTCACACGATGCTGCTTCAAAAAATATTTTTTCAATAAAGCCTTTATATTCTGCAGGCGAATTGATGAAGAGTGATTTTGATGTGCGGCATAGTCGGTTATATAGGTGACCAGGAGGCAGCACCCATTACCCATGACTCCCTGAAGAGGCTTGAGTACAGGGGTTACGATTCCTATGGCATCGCCACACTGGACAGGGGAACCATACATATAGAGAAGGGTGTCGGGAAGATTAGCGAGGCTGAGATCGGGAAACTGCCCGGAACCATAGCGGTGGGGCACTCGAGATGGGCCACCCACGGAAGGGTCACAAAGAGGAATACGCATCCCCACACCGATTGCTCTGGAAACATTGCCGTGGTCCATAATGGCATCATAGAGAACTACCAGGAACTCAGGAAGGAACTGGAAGGGAAGGGCCATACCTTCAGGTCAGAGACGGATACAGAGATAATCCCCCATCTGATAGAGGAGAACATCTCTCTGGGTCTCGAACAGGCTGTAATCAGGGCTGTCCAGAGGCTCAAGGGAAGGTATGCCATAGCGGCAATCAGTGCAGACGAGGAAAAGATCGTGGGCGTGAGGAGGGGCTCGCCCCTGATAGTGGGCAGGGGAAAGACCAAGACTTTCATAGCGAGTGACATACCCGCGTTCCTGAAGCACACGAACAGGGTCATGTACCTGGACGACAACGAGATGGTCGTGGCAGACGGAAAGACCACGTTCTTCAATATAGAGACCGGCCGGCAAGTGGAAAAGCGGCTGGTGACAATAGACTGGGATGCCAAGCAGGCAGAGAAGGGGGATTACCCGCACTTTATGCTCAAGGAGATAATGGAACAGAAGGACACGATTATGAGGGCAATCAACCAGAACGAGGAGGCTGTCCTGAAGACCGCGGATGAGATAGAAAAGGCCCACGGGACGTTCTTCACCGGATGCGGCACAGCAGGCAATGTGTGCCTGGCAGGGGAGTACATATTCTCAAGGGTTGCAGGCAAGCACGTGAACTTCACTGTGTCATCAGAGTTCCCGAACTACCACCACTTCCTCACAGACAAGACCCTTCTGGTGACGATATCTCAGAGCGGCGAGA
>DAOVFN010000009.1 GCA_030672885.1 Candidatus Aenigmatarchaeota archaeon
GAGCTCTGGTTCAAGTGCGAGTCCCAGAATCCCACAGGCTCCTTCAAGGACAGGGGCTCCACCGTTGAGATAACCCGCGCCCTGAAGGCACGGGCTAGGCGGGTTGCGGTGGCCTCCACAGGGAACATGGGCGCATCGCTCTCGGCATATTCTGCCATTGCTGGCCTAGAGTGCCATGTATTCACACCCAGCGATGCCAGGCCAGTGAAACTCAGGCAGATTCTCGCCTACGGCGCCAGGCTGCACCAGGTCCCTGGCGACTATGCCCAGGCAGCCGGCCTTGTGGAGCAGGCCTGCCGGGAGTTCGGCATCCATATGCTTGGTGACTATCTTTTCAGAAGGGAGGGCACGAAATCAGTGGGTTTCGAGATGGCAGACCAGCTCCCGGGAATAACCCATGTCTTCTGCCCGGTGGGAAACGGCACCCTAATATCGGCGGTATGGAAGGCCTTCAGGGAATGGAAGACCCTGGGGTTTTCAAGGAGCCTGCCAAGGATGGCAGGCATCCAGGCATCGGGCATCTCTCCTGTCACATCTGCATTCAAGTCTCACCGTCCCATAAAGGCTCTTAGGGGCAAGACCATAGCAGTTGCCATAGAGTGCGGCAGTCCCTTGGACGGTGCCAGGGCACTGTCTGCAATCATCGATTCGGGGGGCTTCTCTGAATCCGTTCCCGACAGGGAGATTCTCAGGGCCAGGGAGTTCCTGTCCACGAGAGAGGGCCTGTTTGCAGAGCCCGCTGGCGCAGTGGCACTGGCCGGCGTAATCAAGTCGCGTGCAAAGATACCTCATGGCTCCCGCGTGGTCTGCCTGGTAACAGGACACGGCCTCAAGGCACCACATACGCCCATACGTGGAATGGCCGACAGGCTCAGGAAGGGTGCCCACCTTAAGCGGATTTTCAGCTGATTCTGCAACATTTATAAATCCATGCCTTCATTAATTAACCAACTCAACAACACAGAGGGATTTCATGGCAAGGATGTACTCCAGAAAGAAGGGCAAGTCAAGCAGCAGCAAGCCACTCCAGAGAACATCCACATGGATGAAGCTCAAGCCCGCAGAGGTGGACGAAATCATAGTCAAGCTCGCAAAGCAGGGAAAGCAGTCTGCCGAGATAGGCCTGATACTCAGGGACGGGTACGGCATACCATCTACCAGGGATGCTTACAAGCAAAGAGTGGCAAGAATCATGAAGAAACACGGCGTCTACAACGAAATCCTTCCAGAGGACATGTACAATCTGGTCAAGAGGGCAGTGAACCTGAGGAAGCACATGGACAACAACAAAAAGGACTACACATCCTACAGGGGCCTTGAGTTGACCGAGTCCAAGATAAGGCGCCTGGCCAAATTCTATAAGAAGCAGAAGGCGCTCCCAGAGAAATGGAAATGGAACCCAGAGAAGGCAAAGCTCTGGGTCAAGTAACGTTGTTTACAGGCCGCATACTCCCAGAGGCTGTCAAGGCTCAGTCGCACAGGACGGGAACGCCGCGGACTCCGGCCTACACCAGCACCCTCAGGCTCTCCGAGGCAATGGCCTGCATGACCTTTCTTCCGAGTTCGGATTTCTTCCTTATCTTTATCGCGCCCTTTCTGCCCACATGGGCCGAGAAGATGTACCGGTCTGCCTCATATATGTCCACAGGCGTGCCTATGAGCCCTGGCTCGAGCAGGACGTTTATGAACGCCCCGCTCTCGGCATACTTCCATATGGCCTCGTTCTTGAGCGAACCCTCCTTGGGCTCGACCGATATGTTTATACCGAGTCTCTTCTCAAGGAGCTCTATGTTCGAGCCCTTCTTGCCAATCATCTTGCCTATGGCTGAGTTCCTGACCTTGAGAACCACCCTGTTGTCAGAGCTGAACTCTGCCTTCATGTCAGGGTCGTACCTTCTGAGCTCCTGGCGTATCTTTTCCAGGGCCAGCTTCCTGACAGGAGACGCCTGCTCCTTCTTGACAGGGATTATCACGTTCTCCTCGCCATATGTGTATATCTCGTATTCCAGGGCCTTTGTGACATGGTCCCTGATTTCCACTATGGGCCTGGCGAGATCCTCGGCTTTCATCCCGGTGGGGACCCTTACCACCATTCCTATCTCATAGACCCTATCTATGCGGCCTGCGTTTATGTATATCACCGTGTCTATGACATGGGGAATCGTTCCGAGCTCCATCCTGCCTATGAACCTCTGTATTGCAGAGACGGGATTTGTGGCATGCATTACCCCTATCATGCCCACGCCGGCCAGGCGCATGTCGCCAAACACGCGGAAATCCCTGGTCTTCCTTATCTCGTCGAATATTGTGTAGTCAGGCCTTACAAGCAAGAGCAGTTCTGCTGTCTTCTCCCAGTCGCCCTCGAGCGGCGCATACTGGGTCACGTCAGGGCCCACCTGCAGGTCCCTGGGCTGCTCGAATGTCTTGACTATCATTCCCTGTTCAGTAAGGAAATCCGCTATGGACGCGGCGAACGTGGACTTGCCTGAGCCAGGTGGCCCTGCTATCAGCATTCCCCTGGAACCGGTCATGATGCTACTCTCGAGCTCCTTATGCATGTTGTAGTCTGACAGCGTGAGTTTGGTAATGGGCCTCACTGCAGTGACCTCCATGGCGTCTGAAAAGGGCGGCTTGGTTATGGCTATCCTGTAGTTGCCCATCTGTATTACCATGGCTCCGTGCTTGCCTATTTCCACAAAGGAGTTCTCGTCTACCCTTACCCTGGAGAGTATCTCCTGCTCGATTGACTTGATGTCCTTTTCTGTGAACTTCTTCTTGCTCAAGGACACCAATTTCACTTGGCCGGGGTTTCCCTTCTTGGCAATGGGGACGCAGCCCTGTTTTATGTGGACCGATTGCGTGTCATTGGTAAAGAAGCCCTCGATCTCTACGGGCGTCTTTGCTGTCTCATGCCTTATGTATTTCACAGGAATACCCTCGGCCTCGCCTACCAGTGCCTGGACATAATCAGACGTGAGCAGTATGCCGTTCTCCTTGGCAGCCACGTCCTTTATGATTGCGTCCAGCCTGCCCTTCTTGGCGAGCTGTATCTCCTCGAGCGTGGGCCGCTTGCCTGTAAACTCTATGCTTACGGAGCGGGACTCCCCAAGCTTCCTTATCTTCTTTATCTCTTCGAGCCCCCTGAACCCGGTCTCCCTTCCGCGGGATGCCTGGGCCTGGAGCTCGTCTAGGACGGTCCTGGATATAACTATATTGGTCCCCTTCAGGGATCCTTTCTCTATCATTTTCGAGAGCTCTCCGTTCACCAGAACAGAGGTGTCGGGAACTATCTTTTTGTTTGTTTCGTTTTTCATTCTATCACCTTGATTTGTATATTTCCCCCAAGCCCAATGGGCCGGGGCTTGATGCATAAACATCATCCCTGCGCGCAGCGCATCTGCATGCTACAGGAAACTACTTTGGAACAGCAATCGCTGAAACCTCGTTATGAAGCTATATTCATGCCTGTTCGTGGAGAAGCAGTTGTAACTAAATATATGCAAGGGTTTATAAAGTTTTCTGTGGCACTGAGCGTGCCTGACTGCTCACTCACGCTGTCATTTCCGGGACGACAATTCGCTTGTTCACAACAGTTCCTTCAGAACCTGGCAAAGCAAGGACTGCCATGCGCAGCCCGCCTGAATCAGGGCAGCTGCGCCATCCTGGTCTTGGGTATCTCTTCCCAGAGCTCTATGAGCCTGTTCAGCTTGGGTATGTCCATGCCCGTCACCCCTGCCTTTATCAGGGGAGCCTCCCATGCTATTGCCAGGTCGGCCAGCCAGTCGTCATCGGTCTCTCCCGAACGGTGTGACGGCACGATTGTAATGCCCGCCTTCCTGGCCATCCTGACTACCTCTCTGGCCCTGCTCAGGGTCCCTGTCTGGTTGGGCTTGACAAGTATGCCATTGGTAGACTTGTTCCTGATTCCCTGCCCAACCCTCTCGCTGTCTGTGCAGTAGAGGTCATCGCCAACCACAAGGCATTTCCCTCCGAGGGAGTGTGTAAGCACCGTGTGCTGCTTGAAGTCATCCTCATGCAGCGGATCCTCAAGATAATACAGCTTATATGACTTGGCAATCTCCTCTATGTATTCCAGATGCTTCCCGGGCCTGAATTCCTTCCCGGCCTTCCTGTACTTATAGGCCTTGCCGTCCCAGAGTCCTGACGCAGCAAAGTCCACACCTGTTTTCATGCCCCAGTCGCTCGCGTGACTCGATAGCAGTTCCAGTGTCTTCTCGTTGTCGAGCCTGGCCATCCAGGCATTCTCTATGTTCCTTCCGAAGAGGAACTTCTTCTCCCGCAGCACTTCTGCAATGCTGAGCCAGGCGGACGTAAGGTCCCTGATAGCATCGTATGGGTTCCTGGCCCTGTGCGGTATGAGCAGGAACTCCTGCCAGTCCGCGCCCCCGCCGTGCACCCCACCACCCATTACATTACCAACCGGTATGGGAAATGCCGCTGACAGCCTGGGACCATCGAGCTTCCAGAGCTCTCCCTTTCTCGCGGCCCTTGCCGCTGCCAGGGAGATTGCCAGCGCCATGTTCTCTCCCATGTTGCTGAGGTCCCTGGTGCCGTCCATCCTTTCCAGCGTGGAATCTATGGATTCCCAGTTGCTCTCGTCACGGCCTATGAAGTGGGGCCTTACTCTGGAAAAGAACTTCATGACCTTGGGGACCGGAAGCTCTGCTGCCTCATGCCTCCCTCTCGAAGTCCCTGAAGGAACAGATGCCGAATACGAGCCAGAATCAGTGAAAATCTTTACCTTGACAGAGGGCGTTCCCTTGGAAGTAAAAACAGGATACATCCTGATATTGCGAATCATATAGAATTATTGGCAGGCTGCTTAAAATTATTTTTTGTCTTTTTCCTGTTCTTTTATGCTTATGGGTATGATGCCTGCCTTCCACTCGAGCTCCGCTATCTCGATGGGCATGGTAGTTCCCCGGGGCACGCTCACCAGGACAGGAGAACCCTGGGATATCTGCAGCGCCCTGGCTGATATTATCCTGGTCTTCTCGTACCTGGTCATGTGCTTACCTGTCATCTGAACACCTAAAACCTAGTGGTGACTGCTAATTTAAATATCTATCCGATGTACCTGAGCTGCTCCTTGCCTTCCACAGGAGCCTTCTCGTCCTTGGATATCTGCATCAGGGCCTTTCTCTGAAGATTCTCGATCTTCTTTATGAACTTCTCCATCTCACCCACTCTCTGTTCGAGCTTGCTCATGTCTATCTTGATATTCAGTATCTTGGTCATGCTGTCCAAGACAGCCTCGGCCGCCTTGGGATCTGTCACGATGGGGAATCCTGATGTCTCTCCCAGCATGCATATCCCCTTCATGCCGTGCTCCTTGCCCAGGCCGAGAAAGAGACCCGAAGCGCCGACTATGTAGCCGACCTTCTCACCTGCTGAGAAATCTATGCCATATTTCTTGAATTTGCTCACCATTTCCTTGTCCGAGACAGCGCCATATACACTGGGCTTGTCCTCTATCTCTCCTGTGGCAAGGCCGCCCACAGTGAACATCTCCTTGACTCCGAAGCCATCAAGGAAGTCCAGAACATTTTCGATTATCTCATAGTGGCCGTGCGTGGAGAGGCTCTGGCAGTCGCCCACCATCAGAATGAGGTCCCTCTGTCCTGCCTTCTTGGCTTTCCAGTAGTAGAACTCGTTCTTGAGCAGGTGAATCTGGTAGTTCTCATGAAGCATGACAAATGGAAAGAAGTGTTCTGAATAGAGCTTGGCAAACTTCTTGGCACCAAGCTCCTCTATGAGATAGCCAACAGCCACCCTCCCGATATTGCCCACCCCGGGCAGGCCCTCGATGAAAATGGGGTTCTTGAGTTTTGGCTTCTCGAACACTTTTATCACAGTCATAGCAATCCCGCTTACATTAATTATTTGCTTCACGCTTATATATCTCTTATAGGCGGGTAATGAATATAAAACTTCATGCAGATAATTCCTTTATGTCCGGCATAGACAATCAGTACATAATAGACAGAGAGATAGGTCCAGACGCCTTTGTCGAAATCGTATACAAGAACGGCAGGCGCGCTCTGGGATACTATCGCGAAATTCTGGACGAATCTCTGATTATTGACTTCCCTGACTATATGGGAAGCAGGGAGTGCCGGGGCATACCGAGAGATGACGTCTCCAGCGTCAACAAGCTTGTAAGGGCTCTGCTTCCTATAGGATTCCCGCATGATAGATGAGGCAATTGTACTATCTATGCGTGCTGTACTTGTTTTTGGCAAACCCATCAGATTCTGCCCACATATGCCAATATATTTAAATAAACCTAAAAACTAACATAACCGAATGCTCCCGTCGTCTAGCCCGGTCAAGGATATTGGCCTCTCGATAAGCCCTTTTCAAGAAAAGGCTTAAACCAAAAGGAGGTGGCCTCCGAAACTCCGGCCACCTTCCAAGGAGAGAGCCAGAGACGCGGGTTCAAATAAACCTTTTTCAAAAAAGGTTTAGGCCAAAAGGAGTTGCCCACTCGCAAAGCTCGGGGCAACTTCCACGAAAAAGGTTTGGTAAATCCCGCCGGGAGCATTTGGGCCGGTGGCCTAGTTGGTTAGGGCACCCGACTGATATAAGCCTTTTTCATACCCTCAGGGGCACAAGAGAAAAGGCTTAAGCCAAAAGGAGCTGTCCTCCGCTTCGCTGCGGACAGCTTCCACACTGGCAGATATCGGGAGATCGAGAGTTCGAATGCGTTGCTGGCGTAGGCACATCCAGCAGAGCTGAATATCTCTCCCGGCCCATCCCTCAACGACGCACAACCCCATTGGGATTGGTTGTTTCAATGGGCCGGTAGATCAATGGCAGATCACTGCCTTCGCAATAAGCCTTTACGAGAGCTACCGCTTCTTCAAAGGCTTAAGCCAAACTCGTAATAAAGGTTTACAAGACAGGCAGAGGCTCCGGGTTCAAATAAACCTTTTTCATACCCTCAGGGGCACAAGAGAAAAGGTTTAAGCCAAAAGGAGTGCCCCTTCGAAACTCCGGGGCACTTCCAGAAAGAGGTTTGGTAAATCCCGGCCGGTCCATCTCACAACCAATATAGCCAATTAGACAATGCATAGAAACTGAGAACCGAAAATATTCATCTGATTATATAGATATGGAGTGGCATCCACTAATAGTATGTTCTGGAACAAGTCCCCTTCGTTCAAAATAGTCCATCTTGATGTTACTCTTGAAATATACAGCAGGGACTTTTGCATCACTTATCTCGAGAGCGGCATCAATGGTTTTTGATTTACCCATACTTGGATATAAATCAATAGTCTCTGAGTAGAAACCATCCGAATCTAGTGAATGTGATGTCTGCTGGTTTTGTGGATATGATTCTATCACGCAAAGACTTCCGTCCGGCATTCTGTATTGAGTCATATCATCGGGTATATCGTATATACATTTCCTGATAATATCCATTAAATCTTTGTGAGGATATGTGGCAATGAATAACCCTCCATCTTTCAACTTATTGAATATCATCTTATAGAGATTTTGCTGGTCGTGAATATGGTCACATAATCCTGCTATCACGATATCTGGAGATATTCTGGCATAAGTAAGGAAACTTAGTGCGTCGTCCTGGACTTGTAGGGGCAGTTCATCGAAAATCTCACTCTTTTCTATATGCTCCAAATATCTTTTCCTGGCTTTGATTAACATTTTCTCTGATAAATCGACTTCTACAAAATTCCCAAAAGGTATCCTCAATTCTGAGTCATGTCCAGCAAGGTCGAGAACATGTTGACCAGGTCCTCCACCAATGATAAGAGCAGTACATGTTTCTGGATCAATCCCGGTCTTATTTAGGAATCTCTCTACGTGGTGGTTTATAACAGGTTGCTGCAAAGCATTGAACTCTGATACCGTTCGATGCGAAGGGGACAGATAATCATCAGAAAGCTCATTATATACACGTCTTACCCCTTTCTTATTGCTCATGGTTTTTATAATCAGAATAACTGTTTTAACCTTATCGGCGGGAAGTCCCCTTGCGAGAATTGGGGGGATGAGAGCTGAAAACTTTATATGTTTTCTCGTCCGTATCTTGCTCATATGGCGGGGACTGCCCGGATACACTCCTTTGGATGATCATGTAAGGCCTGTGTGCTGTGGTCGATGAATTAGGAAGCCCCTTCCAAAATGTAGGGAGTAGTTCACGCTTGCAGTCAATTAATAACTGAGGTGATGAATATGAAACAAAATCATCACCCAGAACAGAAAACAGATAACGAGGGAACCAATTTACCCAACTCGGTTAACCCGGCCGGTCCATCACTAATTTTAATACAGTTCGGAAAGAATACTCATGGTATTCACCATATATAATCTTGTTGGGGCAGTCTGGCTCATCCTTCCGGCCTATGCTGCCAATGGCCTGGCTCCCCTAGTAGGCCTGAGAGGGGGCCTCCATCACATTGATGGCGGCAGGACGCTTGGCAGGTCCAGGCTCCTTGGTGATGGGAAGTCCTGGGAGGGCCTGGTGTTCGGCATCCTGGTGGCTGTCTGCATAGCCCTGGTGGAGATGATGGCATTCCCCTATCTGCCCTGGGAACTCTCTGATATTCCGCTTAACATTGCTGCGATGTCACCGCTCCTAGGCCTTGCCCTTGGTCTGGGTGCCATGCTGGGTGATGTTACCGGAAGCTTTATCAAGCGCAGGCTCGACCGGCCCAGGGGCTCTCCTGTGCCCCTTCTTGACCAGCTCGATTTCCTTCTGGGGGCCTTCCTCTTTGCGGCCCTTGTCGTTCCGGTCAGGCTGGAATGGTTCCTGCTAATGGTGGTCCTGACCCCGGTGCTTCACCTGACAGCCAACCTGATAGGCTTCAGGCTAGGTATTAAAAAAACACCATGGTGATTGCGCGGCCCTGCCAGAAGGATTTCATATCCTGAGTATCTTGCGGATGTCTGCAAAAACCTCATCTATGGACCTGTCTGCGTCCACCACGTACCACTGTCCGAATACATTGTTCTTTATGAGGCAGTCATAAGATTCCAGGACATTGGTTATGAATTTCTCATCAGATTCGTTCCTGTCCAGGCTCCTCTTCTCCTTGAACTTCCTCTCCATGGAGACTTTGGGCGAGACCCTGAGGTAGATTATGGTGTCGGGCCTGGGTAGCTTGAAGATTTCCGCGAGCTTGAGGCAGGTTTCAACCCTGACCCCCTGCAGGCTCTGATATGCCAGTGCGGACGTGAAATAACGGTCAAGTATCACGACTTTGTCCTGTTTCAGCCATGCCTGTATCTTTCCTGTGTCCTTAACCATATCGGCTCCGTAGAGGAGCAGAAGTACCTCTGGGGAGAAATCATATTTCTTGTGCAGGAAGTTATGTATGAGCCGGCCTATGGGTCCGCTGTAATCAGGATACTGGTGCCTCTCCGCGGGTATTCCCCTCTCCCTGAGCAGTGCGAGAAGGCGCTTGGACTGTTCCTCCCCCCCGGCGCCGTCAGCGCCCTCTATAACGACAAGCTTTCCTGTCATTACATTCCCTTGATGTATTCGTTTATGGCATCCGTGATGCGCTTGTGCACAACCTCGACGTCACCCTCTGCGCTGACATCGATGAGGGTGCCCTTGTCCCTGTAGAAATCTATCAGCGGAGCGGTCTCCCTCTCATATACCTCAAGCCTCTCCTTCACGATGTCTGGCTTCTGGTCCTCGCGCTGGTAGAGCTCGCCACCGCACTTGTCACAGACCCCTTCAATCTTGGGCTTCACAAAGAGCGTATTGTATATGGCCTGGCACTTTCTGCAGGTAAGGCGGTTGCTTATCCTGGCTATGATAGTCTCATGCGAGGCCTTCATGTTGACCACAAGATCTGTTGCGGTTATGTTTCTGAGGGCCCCGGCCTGCTCTATGGTTCTGGGAAACCCATCCAGTATGAATCCCTCTCTGCAGTCATCCCTGCCGAGCCTGGACCTGAGAATCTCAATGACCATTTCATCAGGAACCAGGACGCCCTCTTCCATATACTCATTCAGCTTTTTGCCCAGTTCTGTCCCTGCCTTGGCTTCCTCCCTGAACATCTCTCCTGTGGATATCCTGGGTATGCCAAACCCCTTGGCAACCTTTCCTGCATGTGTGCCCTTACCCACCGCGGGCGGGCCCAGGAAAATAATCTTCATCTTTCATTACCCCCATGAATCATGAAATTGGTTAATATTTGCACGCACACTTATAAGTAATAGAGCAAGAAGACCACTGTTTTCAAACTGTGGATGAATTGCGACCGTCTGAACGATAGACGCTTACTTCCTTATGCCAATGAACTGCGCAAGCAGTGCCTCGAGCTGTATCTCTTCTGAGCCGCCCTGGTTGAGGCGGAACTCAAATTCGCCAATCCTGTCTATCAGCCTGAGCTTTGCCTCCTCAGGAACATCCAGGCTGAACAGCTGGCGGTGAATCTCTCTGATGATGTCCTCGCCTGACAGGCCCTGTTCTATAAGAAGGCTGTAGAGCTTCTTCCTGGCATCAGGAAACCTCCCTCCCAACAATGCCAGATCGAGCATTTCCCTGACGTCCCTGGGCCTTGCCCTGGCAGCCACGTCATAGACAACCTCCCTGGTGACCTTGCCTAGGGCCGATGCTGCCTGGAGTATGTTCGTGGCCTTTCTGAGGTCCCCTTCAGCAATTTCATATATCGCCTTTAATGCGTCCTGGTCTGCCTGTATGCCCTCGCCCCGGGTTATTCTCTGGAGGTAGCTGCATGTGTCCTCTTCTGAGAGGCCCCTGAGCCTGAACACAGCGCACCTGGACTGGATGGGCTCGATAATCCTGGATGAATAATTGCAGCTCAGTATGAATCTGCACACCCCTGCGTACCTCTCTATGGTCCGCCTGAGGGCCTGCTGGGCCTCTGGTGTAAGGGCGTCTGATTCGTCAAGGAACACAATCTTGAAGTCAGCCCCCATGGGCATCATGCTGGCAAAGTCCTTAATCCTGCCCCTCACCACATTGATGCCCCTGTCATCCGAGGCATTGAGTTCCTGGAAGTTCTGCTTCCAGCTCTCGCCATACAGGTCCCTGGCCAGCGCCAGGACCATGGTTGTCTTGCCCACGCCAGCCGGACCTGCAAAGAGCATGTTCGGAATGGAACCCTCCTTGATCCAGGCCTTCAGTCTCTCCACCACATGCTTCTGACCTATGATATCTGAGAGCTTGGATGGCCTGTATCTCTCTGTCCATACATCAATCTTCATATGTCTCGCCCAGTATTTGTTACGGGCCGCGCCCCGCGGGCACGGCACATGCTGCTCCAATATATTAAAAACCAGCTATAAATATAAAGACATGCTCAAGAGACTCGTGTTCTTCTGCACACTCCTGCTTCTGACGGCTCCGCTGGGAGAGGCAAAGCTATTTGACAGTCCCGAGACAGTGAGCTACCTTCATGCCGAGGTAACCAAGGAGGGCAGCGTCACCCTGGAGAGCACGGGTGTGGGGGCAAGGGCAGACAGTCTTGAAATCAGGCACTCTGCCCCACAGGAGACTTACAGGCAGTCGTCTGAGATAAAATCAGTCACCGGCCCCGATGAATACGCCCTCGAGAAGGACGACTTCGGGAATGATGTGATTGTCCTCACCTGGAACAAGCCCCCGCTTGAGCAGAAGCTGGACTACTGCATCGTGTTTGACGTAAGGGTCTGGGACAGGGACGACCCTGCTGGGGACCTGGACTTTCCCACGACACCCATGACAGAGGCTACCCAGGAGATGACAGAGAAGGCCTATGAGATTGCCCGGGGGCTCGGTGACAGGGAGAAGTTCATGGCGCTTGCATCCTATGTGCATGACATTGTCGAATATGACAAGACATACCAGAACACCCAGAAATCCGCGGAATGGGTGTTTCGGAACAGGGAGGCTGT
>DAOVFN010000020.1 GCA_030672885.1 Candidatus Aenigmatarchaeota archaeon
CTATATACCTCCAGCAGCCTGCGCAGAGAACTGGACCTGTCCTGACTGGTCCGGGTGCTCTCCTGATGGCCTCCAGGCAAGGACGTGCACAGACCTGAACACGTGCGGGACCGAGGTGAACAAGCCCGAAGAGAGCCAGGCCTGTACCCGCACGCATGGCCCTGCCGGGGCACCCATACCGCTGGCAGTCCCGCTGGTGGGAGTGGTCCTGTTGATTATCATGGTCTATGCAGTGCTGCTGACCAAAAAGGGCATGATGCCGGAACCAGGAGCGAGGAGCGAGGGGGTGACAGCGCGATATCGCACGCCGGGCGGCCTCCCGTATGAAGGCGATAATCAGGAGGCGTGACGGCTAGGTCCTCTGCAGAACCTATTTATGGGCCTGGATGAAAATATATTCAGTGATATGATGGATTATGTTGTTCTTGGTGCTCTGGGAGGGGTTCTGGCCGCAGGGGTTGGGTTGTTTGCCTATGTAAAGCTGCTTAAGAAGAGGCTAAAGCGATACGTCCTGAGACACGAAAAGATAGAAAAATACTTCAGGGACGATGAGGAACGCTTCTCAAGCAAGAGGATAGTGCATGAGTGAAGAGTATGTCCTGTCTGCCATATCCATCAGCATCATTGCACTAAGCTGCATTATCTTCCTCGTGCCAAATTCCGTCAGCATGTTCAGCTTCTCAGGCCAGGCATTCCTTAATGGGGAGGTGTGGAGGCTGCTGACATTTATCTTCACGCACATAAGCGCATATCACCTCTTTGAGAATGCTGCAACCCTCCTGATATCAATGTTCCTTGCATATGAGTTCGGTCTGAGGGGCAGGCAGTTCCTGCTCTTCTTTATGGGATGCGGCATCTTTCTGGCCCTTATAGAGGGGCTGCTCTTTCCCGGGCTTGTGATAGCCGGGGCCTCGATGAGCATCTATGCCATCTTCGGCGCTCTCTCGATAAAGGGCTCGAACCTCATACCCAAATACGTGCTTATCCCCCTCTTCATACTTTCCATATTCGTGATGAACATGATTAATCTTATCGTGTCACCGTCCTCTGTGACAGCGCAGTCACTCAGCTCATCCATGTTCCATTTTGCCGGGTTTGCAACCGGGATCGGCGCGTTCTGCCTTTCGCTCAGGTTCAGGAGAAAGAAGAGGCTCCTGCAGAACATGTCAGAACCCCCGCAATAGCCCCCCAGACAGCCCAAAAACTACTTATTTGAACACCTTTCGGTAGTAACTTATAAAGCTTTTTCTCGTTATATTGCCATGTTCAGCGCACTTTCACGTCCGGGCATAGTCCTGGGGAACGCAAGAAGCATGGCCATCAGCCTCATGGCAACGTCCCTTGCCATATCTGTGCTCGGGCTGGAACCCGTTACAATCCTCCTGGGGATTATGATAGGCAGCTACTATGGCTACGTGCTTGAGAAGCAGACACATGAGTTCAGCATGACAGGCGGAAGGGTGATGCGCGGAAGGAACTGGGACTATCTTGTCATGGCAGCCCCCGGCGCTTAATGCATGCTGCTAGACATCGATCTCTATATGCTTTTCTGACCTGCTCTTGACTGCGTTGCCATGTCCCTGTTTTTTGGCCCGTGCAGTCTTTTTGGATGACCGCTACCTGACCCTCCTTGCTGCCCGGGTCCGGCCCGGAACCTTCATGACCTCTGCCTTTACGCTTCCCAGCAGGGCCATGAGCCACGCCCTGCTGGCGGGCCGGTTCCTCATCCTGAGCCTCCTGGCTATCAAAAAGAGCATCCCCGCGGAAGCGAGCAGAGAGAGCGTATTGATTACAGCCTCATAGCTTCCGGTCAGATACAGCGTGATGGAGTCAAGAGGGAACGCTTCTGTGTTGCTGGCATTGGTCTCTATGGGCTCTGCCTCATTATCCTCCTTCAGGGGCTTCACATACATGACAAAGCTCTCGCTCTTGCTTGCCTGGTCGCAGCTTACATCTATGCTGATGGTATATATCTCCTTTTCAGGAGACTCGGGCACCATGTTAAGAGATACCTTTACCTCCTCGTCCGGAAGGAGGCTGCCCCATCTCTCTGGCTCGGCCTGGTACCATTCCTCTGGAATTCCCGAGAGCCTTACCCTGAAGTTCTCGAGCTCGTCCTGCCCTGTGTTTATGATTATTATTTCAGGAGACACCGCAGAGCCCTCTGATGCATCCACCCTGAGCGGGGGTATTATGGTGAAGTCCTTGAGCGTAAGCACTGTGAAGTCAAAATTCTTGGTGTCATGTTTGCGGAATCCTTTGGTTGCCTCTGCAGTGAGCGTGTGCTCGCCGCCCTCTGCGGGAACGGGGATGCTGGCAGAAAAGATGCCATTCGTATTGGTCCTGACGCTGCCGTCTGCCCCGTCCGGTATGGAATAGCTGACCCTGGCATCATATACAGGCTTATTGCTCTCGTCCCTGACGATGCCGCTCAGTTCTATCTTCTGTCCCGTCACGTAGTCCCTTCTGTTGATTGACGTATCGAGCTCGAGCTCTCCCCTCTTGCCTATAATGAACCCGGAGAGGTGTTCCACATTGAACTCCACCTCGTTCTGCATGTTGTCTATCTCAAAATCAAGCGCCTCCCATTTTCCTGAGCACGACCGTGAATCAATGTTCCAGTCATCGCACGTATAGACCATGAGCCTGGACTCGTCACTCACGACAGAGCCGTCATATTCCGCTGTCACAGCCATGCTGTCAAATTCCGGAGAGAACTCAATGGCGAACACCTTGGCCACCCTGATGCCGTCTATCTCACTGGACGTGAACGTGTCAAATCTCACAAAATCGTCAAGTTCCCCATATATGTCCAGGCCCTCCACCCTTGCTGATATGGCCGAGGGAAAGCCCATCTCAAGCGCATATGTCCCCGCAGGGACGTCTGTGTCAAACGCGCCGTTGACATTGGTCCTTATGCTTTTCTGCCACCCATTCCCCAGGAACCTCATGCTGGCAGACACCCCGCCGTTGTCCGCGTTCCTTATCTCACCCTGCACTTGAATCATATAATATAGCGGCATTGTGTCCGATGCCGGGAACCCCATATAATCAAGATTCACCTCAAGGGTGTGGGGTTCCGGCTCCAGTTCAGGGCACGAGAAGGCAAAGCCCGATGACGTTCTCTCAATGGGCAGCGCATCCCCGTCGAGCATTGCTGACAGGCCTGACGCGGCCAGCACCGAGGAGTTGTGATAGAGCGCCATGAGCTCAACCGTGACGTTCTCTCCGCCATGGACTCCATCAGGAGAGACAGATTCTATGCTGAATTCCATGGGCATGGTGACATCAATGGGAACCTGCCCCGATACCTCCCTTCCCTGGTATTCGGCATCCAGCTTCAGGCTGTAGCTCCCGGGACTGAATCCCTCCATGGTATCTGTCTCAATGACCCAGCACTCAGACCCTGACATGTAGTAGGAATCCGTTATGTTCAGCCCTGCGCCGTTCAGGGTGACAGAGAAACCCACACTCGAGTTGATAGCGGTTTCATAATCATAGCTGTCCTTGACGACAGTGGCCTCTATCCGGATTCCCTGGTCAGTGAACGCCTGTCCGGGACATCCCGATATTTCCATATCGAGCTTGCTCACGCAGATCCCTGCTTCAGGGGACTCCACGCTCCCATTGGTGCATCTTATGGCATACTGCCCTGTCACAGGCAGCGTGTAGCTGGCTGAAAAATAGCTGTCATTGAGCCTGGTGAGGCTTATCTCCTTTGTTATCCGCCCTGTTATCTCTGCCCAGACAGTGGGGCCTGGGTCCTGTTCAAACCAGCAGGTTATGCCAATGGGTTCTCCCTGCCAGGGCTCCCCTGGCAGGACCTCTATTCTACTTTCCTGTGCCAGTGCCGTGCTGGCCAGCAGCAGGCAGGCCACCAGGGGGATGAGCCGCTTCATGCCACCACTATCGCCTTATCAGTCTTCTCAGCATCAGCATGCCGGGCCTGCTGTATTCAGTTCCCGACAGGGAGGCTGCTATCTCCATGAATGCCAGAGAGGACTTGGAGAGGGGTTTCTCATACAGCACAGGGTTCCTGTTGAATATGCTCCTCTTGACAGCCCTGTCCTCTGGAATGCACCCGAGCACCTTGATGCCGCACATGGCCTCCACTTCCTCGGGCCTGAGCTCGTACTTGTCACCCGTTCTGTTCAGGACGATGCCAATGGGCTCCCTGCCCACCTCCCTTGCCACCTGGATGACCTTCAGGGCATCTGTCACAGCCGGTATCTCCGGATTGGTTATGACTATGGAATCATCGCATGCCTTCATGATGGCCTGGACATCCTGGCCAATTCCCGGGGGGCAGTCGACAAGGACAATGCCCCTTATCTCAGACATGAGCCGCTTCATCCTTCCGGGATGTGTTCCCTGCCTGGTGCATCCCAGGGACACCGAGGACGGGACCACCCTCAGGCCGGACGGGTGCGAATACACCGCCTTCTCGATGGGCATGTTTCCCGCAAGCGCATCATGAAGGCCTATGGGGAACTGGAAGAATCCCAACTGGAGCCCCAGGTTGGAATTGGACAGGTCACCATCCAGGACCGTGACCTCATTTCCAAGGGACATCATGGCCAGTCCCGTGTTGGCAGAGAACGTGGTCTTGCCCACACCACCCTTGCCAGAAACAACAGCTATTGCCTTCTCCATATATTGATTATGAATCTGGATACATATAAAATAACCATGAAGATAATCGCAATGGAAACCGAGAGCAGGATGAGTTTCCCCCAGTCCCTGGCAGGTTCCTCTTCGGGACGCGACACAGAGAACTCCCTCTCGCCATATGCGCTCCCGTCCATGGCCATGGCCCTTATGCTGATGGCAGTCCCCTCTGACCACACGGGCACGAAACCCAGCCTCGCCACAGCTGTCTCTCCCGGGCCCATACCCTTCACGACTCCTGGCTGGAATACCCATCCCCTGGGATATTCTCCGGGAATCACTGCGACGTCCCCTGCTTCGCCCGTGCTTCTGACGGCAACGTCCACATAGTCGCCGCGGACATCGATCCGGTCTATATATAGATTCCCAGCAGGCCTGCTTTCCTGGACAGCAAACATGTATGGCTCGTCTTCAAACAGCTCGTTGCAGTGATGCACCCTCAGCACAGCGGCATAGCTTCCCTGGGGAAGCATGGAATACATCTTCCAGCTGTGGCTCTGGCCTGCCATGAGCGGCTCCCGGGAGCCCCATGACGTATACACCCTCCCGCCAAGCGTGCTGTTGCCCATCACTGCATAGAAATCGATTCTCGGCCTGGTCAGGCAGTTCACCGAGCCTGTGTTCTCCCATCTCACGCTGAACCTCTGCACAGGCCCGTTGGACAGGCTGAGCCATGTGGCGTGTCCCTGGACGCTCTCCATTATGTTCATGTCCAGGCCCATGCCTGCTGCCTGCCCCACCAGCCCGGTCGCTGCAACAGCACATGCAATAACAGCAAGGGTTCTCATATCCATGGTGTAATCCATCCCAGCCACCCATATTTTGCGCTCCCTGATGATATGCAGAGGGTTCCTGTGTAGTTGCCCACATCAGAGGCCTTGAGGCTTACCTCTATCGAGCCAGGCCCGTTCAGAAGGAATTCCGTCCTGCTGAGCTCCACCATGCCTGCTATCCCTCCCTCTGCCCAGGCCCTGATCCTGACAGGGACTCCGGGACTTTCAAGCTTGATAGTCTTCCTGGCCGTCATTCCCTGTGACAGCACCCCGAAGTCCAGTTCATTGTCTTGGAGAGCTATCCCGATGCTCCTGTCCTGGTAGGGAACGACCTCGACAATCAGGGGATACTCAGTGACACTCTCGGATACCAGCAGGCCTGTGAAGAGCCCTCTCTCCTGTCCCGGGAACCTTATCAGAAAGGCGGCAGCCAGGATTATCACCAGGCCAAGCACGCCAAACCACCTGTTCATTTCACCCTCCACCAGACCATGATACCCGCAAGCATCAATATGATGGGCAGTATCCACAGAGGGAACCCCATGGGGGCTGCCGGGGGCGCGACCACCCCTCCTGTAACGCCCGGCGCCGGGGGCGCGTATTCGCTGATATCAATCTCTCCGTCCAGGGAGTCCTCCCCCGTGAGCCATTCCATATGGGCTGTCACGCCATGCACGCCCTCCAGGCCCCTGGTGTCAATGCCCATATCGAGCCTTCCGATCTCGCCCGGGGCTATAAATCTCTCATTGGATGCCGTCGCTGTCACTGTCTGGTTGTCGCTGTCAAAGACCCTCACATGGTCCGCTCTGGCAGTAATGGTGACTGTTCCCATGTTCTTTACCAGGATGCATAGCGTTCCGTGGCCGGGCCTGTCCATGCTGAAATCAAATCCAGCTATCCCGGCATCCCTCGTGGCCTCTCCCAGGACATTCACTATGTAGCCCATCTCAACAACGGATATTATGCCCAGCCCGGTTCCCCCTCCCCCAAAGTTCAGCCTGGGATAGGGTGAGACATAGCCCGCATGATACCCGGGCTCTGCATCATCGGGCACTGTGATTATGAGCTCGACCTTCTTGTTGGCATTAGCGCACCCTCCCCCGGACAGGTATACCAGATTCTTGTCCGGCGGCACTATCACACGCTTGTTCAGGAACGTGACCCATCCAGAGATGTCCTCTTCAGAGGAGTTGTCTTCCGCAAATTCGTACCTGAACCTCCCCTTCCCGGGCATATAGAAATCCCTGCGCGGCTTCCTAACCGAGAGCTCCACGAGCAGGTCTTTGTCATGGTCTGTTATTATATAGAATTCCATGAGTTTGGATTCCCCTGGAAGCATCTCACCCGCATCGAGGACAGGCGGCGCAACACCGACAGACAGTGCCTGCACAGACCCTGGCACGCAGAGCAGTGCAGCGGCAAGCAAGAGCACGAAAAGGCGCGTGTGAACCATGGTTATATATCGCAATAAAATTTATAAATATAGTATCGGACAAAATCTTGTGCATCAGCACGAGAGTGCATGCACATCTCTTGAAACCAGCGGTTTCAAGTCTTTGCAGCAGAACTGCAAATCTCTCGCATTGGCATGCAAGACTTTTTGGAATGATGTCCGATACAACTAGCAAAGGACAATTTCCAATCTGTTATGTCCTTTGCTATAATGTGCATGCTGCTCCGAATTCACGAAAAACATATAAACCGCACCGCTATATTCCTAACATAAGGCGATATGATGGCACCTGGAAACAGAACCCTATGCATGGGCGCGCTCCTTATTTTGCTCCTGGCTGGCCTGGCTGCGGGGGCGGACTATGACGAGGTAATAATAGGAATAAACATAACCCAGCAGCTCTCCATAGACGTAACCCCGAACACGACCAACTGGACAGGGCTCAATATCGGGGAGACCGGAACCCCCCAATACTTCATTGTCACAAACGTGGGCTCGCTCAACATAAGCACGCTAAGGGCCAATATAAGCAACGACAATACCAACCCCTATGGGACAGGAAACCCCCTTAACTACAACGCGGGGGAATTCATACTCCTCAACACCTCCTCATCCGGGTTCCATTATATCAACAAGAAGAACTGGTACGAATCCGTCCCCGGAGATGTCACCACACCCACGGACTGGACCGAGGGACCTGACACAGGCTACTTCGGCATAATCCGCACGGCATCCACTGTAGGCCAAAACTATTATTTCTTTACCAATGACACAGGCGGAAGCGACTGCCACTCAGGCAGCGCGAGGCTCCTCCTCGGGAACGACCCAAAGACAGTAAGCCAGCAGGGCTCTATAAACTTCAGCGACTCGAATGAATACACACAGATAGACCTGGACACCAGCGGCATAGGAAGCGTGGCAACCGGCAGCCTGTCAGGACACTGCGTTGTCGTCACCTCGGACTGCAGCACAGCAACCCTGTTCAAATGGAACACGGACCTGGAGACAAGCGGGGGATGCGCCAACGAAGCAGACTTCTATCCATCAACAGAACCCGAGATAGCCCCGGGCGGCTCCACAAGCTTCTGGCTCGAGCCCAAGATACCGAACGGTGTCCCGGACGGGGACGTGCACCAGGGAACCCTGACCATAATAGCAACATCAGCATAAACCACCCTGTCCTGAAAGCCATGCAGAAGTTGGATACCACAACATCTTGTGCCATCATGACAGTGAGGCACAATTTTCACCAAAGACTTAAATATCATTCACACAACAATATATCAATAGTGATTTTATATGATGAACAGAGTCACTATTAAGGAACACTCAGTGTTCTTAGGCGGCGTTTTGGTGTTGCTATTTCTAATAGGGATAGCTACGGCAGGCCCAACAGACGATGTGATATTGGGAATCAACATAAGCCAGGTGGTTTCCATAGACGTAACCCCGAACACGACCAACTGGACAGGGCTCAATATCGGGGAGACCGGAACCCCCCAATACTTCACTGCCACAAACGTGGGCTCGCTCAACATAAGCTCTTTGAGGGCAAACATAAGCAACGACAACAGCAATCCATATGGGACAGGAAACCCCCTTAACTACAACGCGGGGGAATTCGTTCTTCTGAACACGTCCTCCTCTGGCTTCTACTACATACAGAAAAAGAACTGGAATGAATCCGTCCCCGGAGATGTCACCACACCCACGGACTGGACCGAGGGACCTGACACAGGCTACTTCGGCATAATACACACGGCATCCATACTTGGTGAGGACTATTATTTCTTTACCAATGACACAGGCGGAAGCGACTGCCACTCAGGCAGCGCGAGGCTCCTCCTCGGGAACGACCCAAAGACAGTAAGCCAGCAGGGCTCTATAAACTTCAGCGAC
>DAOVFN010000051.1 GCA_030672885.1 Candidatus Aenigmatarchaeota archaeon
GTGGCCGCTGTTGAGTCAACGACCGTGCTGTTGCCGACCTCAATTGATACAGACTCGTTCAGTTTTGTGCTGTCTGCCCCTGAGGTGTAGTTGAGGTCAAAATAACCGCCGTGTGTGGTATCGGAGTTGCCGGCTGAATCCGTGGCTGTTATGTTGAAATAGATCCTGCCCTCAGAGAAGGTGTCATTGATGCAGCTGCTGGATGCGTATTTCCAGTAGCCATCGCTCTCATTCATGTTGAAATCGAGTGAGTAATTGTATGAGGAGTTGAACTCGGTCACGTTGTAGAGGCTTATCCGTACCTGGCTTATGTTGCTTGTCTCATCAGAGACGTCTGCAAAGACCAGCATCAGGATGCTCGAGTTCATGTCTATCACAGCGGGCATGAAGCTTATGTCTGTTATCACAGGCGGTGTGGTGTCTATCGTGAAGCTGGCCTCTGTGGAGTTCTCGTTCCCTGCGGTGTCATTGGCTGTTACCGTCAGGATGTATTCCCCGTCTGACAGGCTGGCATTGGTGAAGTTCCAGTCCTGGAAGGTGCCGAGGTTCAGACCGAACATGGTATCGTTTATGAAAACAGTTTCATTCATCTCATCCGAGGCAGTGCCTGTTATGTTTATCCGGCCCACTGAGAAAACCGAGCCGTTCGCCGGGAATGACATGGTTATGTCAGGCACGTCAGTGTCACGCGTCCAGTATGTTGTTGTCGAGTTGGGGTTGCCCACAGAATCATTTGCCCACACAGTGATGTTGTGGAAGCCATCTGACAGGCCTGACATTGTGCCGCTCCATACGTTGCCTGTTATAGAGCAGTTCGTGACATTGGCTGCGCTGTCAACAGAGTAAGATGAGCAGCTGACATCTGAGAAAGTGAAGCTGAAAACATCTGAGTTTATGGTGCTGTTGGTGGGGCTGGTTATGGTTATGGCGGGCGGGGTGGTGTCAATAGTAACTGTCCTGTTCGTTTCCGTGAAGCCATATCTTCCTGAGCTGTCATTGCACCATGCCGCCCAAGCCCAGCTGCCTTCAGGTATGTCATGTACCTGGACAGACCATGTGCTGTCGTTCATGGGTGTTGAATTCGTCTGGTTTGCCTTCCATGACCCTGACCAGTCTGACCAGAGCTGCAGGGTTTCAACACCGAGATTGTCATAACAGCCCAATTCGAATGTAAGTATTTGTGATGATGTGATTGTGTTGTCTGCAGGATTCGTTCCGAACTGCGGCGTAGGATTAATCAGGTCTGTGTTCAGGGTCCTTTGCGCTGACTGGTTGGTGTTTATGCCATCACTGCAGCTGACATGCCACGTATTCGAGCCAGCGGGAACTGTCGTGTTTGTTATGGTAGTCAGCGTGTTGTTCAGTGTGCTTGAGTTTGTTCCTGAAGCGATGCTGTTTATGTACAAAGTGCACGATGCTGTCTTGTTTATGTTATCGGTCATTGTGAACTGGAAGCCAGTCGTCTGCGAGGATGAGTTGTGGTTGTCAGGTGGGGAGCTGGGCGTGACCCTCGGAGCTGTCGTGTCCCTTGTCCAGTACGTTATCTCTGAGTTGAGGTTGCCTGCGGAATTATTCGCATATACTGTCATGTTGTGAAAGCCGTCTGACAGGCTGTTCAGGGTTCCTGACCAGGTATTGTTTATAATAGAGCAGTTCGTCACGTTAACTCCTCCATCAACCGAATACACAGAGCATTCTGTGTTTGTGTATGCAAACTCAAATGAATCATCGTTTATCGTGCTGTTGAGCGGCCTGATTATGCTTATTGATGCTGGTGAAGGCTCGCATGCATCCAGGACACCATTATCATTCATATCACCGAATTCACAGCTCCACAATTCATCATTGGTCCCCGTGCCTGAGCTGTTTTCGCTGTTGCATACAAAGAAGGTCTCGGACCCAGATTTTACGGTGTCACCATCACTGTCCGTCATATCAACCCAAAGCTCATACATCTCATCATTCGGGGGCGCTGCAATGCTTCCTGTGCATGTGACCCTGTCTCCGCTGTTTGATGCAGAGATGTTGGATGCAAACTGCGCCTGTCCTGCTGTGCTGTTCCTGTAATAGACACTGCAGTTCGCTATGCCTTCCGCGTCATCCGTGTCAAACTGAACGCTTATGGATACTGAATCACCTGTCTCGTACCACCTGTCAGAAAGAGAGAAGCTCCCGCTCACATATTTCGGCTTGAGATCAACAATATATTCCGTGGTGTTCACGTCCGCGAGGTTTCCTGTATCATCCCTTGCCCACACATTGAGGCTGTATGTCCCCCCATCGACCAGGTTCCCGAAGCTGAACCTGCAGTCGCTGCTGTCCGAGCCTGAAACGAAATAACCGCCTGGTCCGCTGACATTATAATAGCACCTGTCAATCGTTCCGTCGTAGGGATCCCCGTTTTCCTCATCCGTTGCCAGCACACCTACCCAGATGCTTGAATGGTATTCGGTTGCGTTTTTGTCTCCGGGTTCTGTTATGACCCTCTCTATAACAGGGGCCGTGTCATCCAGAATTATCACCCCAACAGTGTTCCCGGTTGAGGGTGCCCCGTCGATTGAGTGGTAATACTCAAAGCTGGATGATGCAAGCGTGCCATTGGTCGGTATCTCAACCGTTATATCGAAACCCGACACTGCATCTCCAGGGACCTGGTCAAGGAGCTCTATCTGCCCCTTCGGGCCGGCCTCATTATAGGAAGTTGTCTCAAACAATGAGGCGTTGTCCCCTGCAAGCACGAAGTCAGGGGCTCTCAGGTTTGTCCCGACAGGCAGGCCGCTCCCGGTAAGGCTCCCTATGTAGATATTTGCCTGGCTATAGCTGGCTGACTTCTGAAGGCGGATGGTGTAGTTTTGGCCCATTCTTACCCTTGAATCCCACGTGACCAGGACATTCCCATATGTGCTGGAGGAAGTGGTCGGTGGCCTGTATGAGCCGCTCATGTCGGTTGTGGCGTTGCAGACCGTGTTCGGGTAGCAGTTGCTGTCCGCACAGTCCGTATTCCCGTCCCCGTCGTTATCTATGTCATCATTGCAGCTGGATTCGGATGCCTGGCAGCTTCCGATGCCTGCACAATTGATGTCTGCGCAGTCTGCAGACCCGTCGGCATCGTTGTCGAACCCGTCAGAACAAAGGTATGCCGTATTCTCCCCACCCGAAACAGAGCACATGTGATGGTCGTAATCACCGAGATATCCAGTGCAATCACTGTCCGCGCAGTCCACCCCGTTTCCATAATCGTTGTCATTCGAATCCGCGCATGCATCCCATGTCACGTTTTCCGTTGAAGGGCATGCATAACACATGGTGAACTGCTGGTTGCAGTCCGGGTCTGCGCAGTCTGCAGACCCGTCGGCGTCATCATCCAGAGAATTCTTGCAGTAGAAATCTATCTCATCCAGTGCAAGGAAGAACGGGTCTGTTGCATTGTATTCCTGATCCAGGCATGTCTGGCTGGGGTTTGCGGGGTTCGTGATTCCTATGCAGTCCGGGTCTGCGCAGTCTTTTCCTGTTGAGCTGTTTGCCGAATAACCGTTGCCGTTCCAGTAATATGCATCCAGATCATTGTCAATACCGTCAAAACACCATGAAACGTTCATGCTTTCATTGGCAGGGGCCCATTCAGCTCCCTGGCAGTCATAATCATCATAGTCTGCGCCTGCCGAATATGTGATACTATAGGTCGTGTTGAAGTAGGAATTGTAAGCGGATGCTGTCCAGCCGGAATCAGGCTGTCCATGGCCATCGTCGTAATCGTTGTCAAATGTGTCATTGCATGTAAGCTCAGTCGAAAGCTCGCACCTGTAACCGTTGCCCATTATGGTAAGGTCGCAGTCCTCGTCTGCTACTGTTCCCCATCTGCAGTCCATGCCGGCCCCGTTCGTGGTGTTGAGCGAATAGCCGCCTGCCCCTCCCCCGTTCGTGTAATACCTGTCCCAGTCATTGTCCATATTGTCATCGCACTGAACTCCGGTTTCTGTGCTGTTGCCCGTATGTTGCTGGCAGAAAGCAGAGCAGTCGTATTCTGCATCATTATAAGAGCCTCCTGTCTGGAGCTCGCAGTCTTTCAGGTTGTACATGTCGTTGTCGAAGTTGTCGCTGCAGTTGTTCTCGATGTTGTAGTTGCAGGTGTATGTCCCGTTCGATATGCCATCACAGTCGCTGTCTCTGCAGTCCACCAGATACAATCCCGTGTTCGCATGACCCCATGTGGAATCCTCGGTTGCCCAGTCATTGTTGTATCCGTCAAAGCACATCGAGGCTGTCTGGGATTCGTTATAATACGCGCATATGCCTGCTGTTGCTGATGACGTATAGGCGTTCCATGCAGCAGGGCCGTATTCAAGATTGCAGTCAGCATCATAGCAGTCATAGCTTGACTGCTCAAAGCAATTCTGCTCGTTCCCGTTGCAGTTCAGGTAATCGAAGTCTGCATTTTTTGTATCATTGCATGCGTTCCAGTCAGTTCCGTTCACCCATATGTCATTCTCATGCTCGTTGCTGGAATCCCAGCGGTTCCCTTCCCCACCGTTATAGGTCACATCATCAAAGTATACTGTGACGTACATGACCTCTTCAAAGGTGCTTGACCCCTCCACGTAGTTGAATGTCAGTGTAAGGATATGGCCCTGGCTCATATTGATGCCCTCTGGATCCGCGAAAGAGATGTTTATGGCCGTGTCAAGGTTCTGTATCTCTGTCCCTCCGCTCAGGTATGATCTCATGGCTACGCGGTTCTGGTACGTTTGTGATGAGTTCAGTGAATCGGTGTCAATCGGATTCCCGTTCTTATCCAGGAAATATATCATCTCTCCTTTGTCTGCATCGCTTCCGGGAGCATATTTGTTCACATGCCCAATGTCCGGAAGCCCGTCAACGAATATGGTGGCTGTCTTGCTCAATCCCCATCTCTTGAACCTCATCTTGAGCGTTCCGTTTGGCATGCTGTGCATGGTATGCTGCACAACCGTGTTGAACGTGGTGGATGATGTGGTGTTCTGGCCGATATCCCCTTCCGGGATGTTCTCTGCCAGTGTCCCGTGGCTGCCGCTTGGGCTGTAGTAAAGGCTTGAGTTATCGAAATCCTGCTTTGCCACACATGAATACGTAATCCCTCCGCATTCCGGGTCATCGCAGTCAACAATGCTGTCTGATTCATCCGGATTGTCTATCATGTCATGGCAATACAGTTCAACCTTCGTCCCCCCGTATTTGGTCACTGAGAATGCAACGTCTCCCTGGCCATCACCCATTATCGTGTTCTGGAAATACATATTGGCCGCTGTCTTTGAGTTGACGGTGTTTGCTATGTCCCCCGTTGTCCACTCAATCTTGTGGGTATGTATCCTCCAGGTCACGTTTTCCTCTATAATCACTGTCAGGTTCGGCTGGTACACACCGCACCTGTCAATCCTCCATGGTATCCAGTTGTCAGTGGTCCCTCCCAGAGTGCTGTTGATTATGTCTGCGCTGTTGAGGACGTAGTTCACGGTCTGGTTTTGTTCGCTGACATCCTCTGAAAGCGTGTTGTTCACGAATATCTGCCTGTAACCCGCCAACCCACTGTCATGACAGTTGCTCTGGTTTATGTAGCAGCCTATCACGTTCCCTGACTCGGCTGTAAGGTTCACGAAGCTTATGTTGAAGCTGTATTTGAAGTTTCCTGCAGCAGGGGGAGTTTCTGGCTCGATGTAATAGATGCCTTCCGGAAGCGACAAGCCTGTCCAGTTGGTTGCGACCATGTCTATTGTGAACGATGTCCAGGAGGGGGCTGAATAGACATATCCATTTCCCCCGTTCTCTGCATATACCCTGAGATTCGCATAGTATGTCCCGTCCTGGGGATTCGCCTCT
>DAOVFN010000038.1 GCA_030672885.1 Candidatus Aenigmatarchaeota archaeon
CAGACTCCTGTAAAAAGGGTGTTAAGGGAGAGCCTGTTATTGTGGAGAAAGGTTTGATGTTTTTCCGGACGCGCTTTTGGAGGAAGTCGGCAGACTCCTGTAAAAAGGGTGTTAAGGGAGAGCCTGTTATTGTGGAGAAAGGCATGAGCTATTTCTCTGAGAAGAAACCCGAGGCCAGCCTGATGGGCACGTGGGGTTCCGCGGATTTTCTCCTGTTGGTGTGAATCCTTCCTGCGATGTAACCGAAGACGAAGCCTCCTATGTGGGCCCAGAAGGCGACGCCCGAGCCCGTCCCCCCGACGAGGCTCATTGTCCCGAACATGAGCTGCATGACGAACCAGAGGCCTATGAGGGCATAGGCAGGAATCCGGTATATCATATAGAAGGGGCCTATTGTTCTGATCCTGACATGGGGGAATATCGCGAGATAGGCGCCAAGGACACCGGATATCGCGCCAGAGGCCCCGATTGCCGGGACCAGGGAGCCGGGGTTGCTGAAGAAGTGCGCCAGGCAGGCAAAGACCCCTGCCGAGACATAGAAGGCCAGGTATTTTGTCCTTCCGAACCTGTCCTCGATGTTGTCCCCGTATATGTAGAGATAGAGCATGTTGCCGAATATGTGATCAAAGCCCCCGTGCAGGAACATGCTTGTCAGGAAGGTCGCTGGGATGAACATGGCGGGGGTGAAGCCCCAGGTCATGATAATGTTCTCGAAATCAAAGAGGCTCAGGATGAATACCGCAACATTGGCCAGAATCAGGCATGTTGTGACCAGGGGAAAGATGCTGGACGGGTTCTCGTCCTTGTAGGGAAGAAACTGGCCTTTCATGCAGCACACCTAGAAGCCCCTTCTTATGCGGGACCTTATGGTATCAAAGGTCTTTTCAAGGGCGGCTTCCTGTATGTTGCTGACAGCGTCCCGTTCATTGAAGAGCGTTACGATCTCGTCGAGGCTGGCCTTCAGCCTGCATGTGTGTTCGTCAATCTCCCTGAGGTCGCGGACAGCCCTTCCTGAGGCAAGAAGCTCTTTGTGCAGGCCATCGATGCCCTTTACAAGGTCGCCCAGGCCTGCCAGAATCCTGTAGTCGTAGTCGACCATGCGCTCCAGCCATTCTTGGGACTTGCTGTTTCCCCATTTGAATACCCTGGCCCTTATCTCGTTAGAGAACATGCCTATGCCGTCCCTGAACTGCTCAAAGTCCTTGAGGAGCATGTCCCTGTGGAGCTCGAAGGCCGTCTCCAGTACATTGAACATGCTCTTTTTGGCTACCTTGAGGTTCTCCACTATGAGGCTGCAGAATGTCTCATCTGTCATGTGGGCCAGATCCTCGCTGGAATAGCTGTAGCCGGTGATGTATCTCTCCAGGGACCTTATCTTCATGGTCCTGGTCTTTGTGGCATTGTCCCATTCGCTCATGCTAGATATTTTGTTTTGTCTATTAAAAATAGTTTATGAAGATTTCTGCGTGAAATATGTGGGCAGAAATCACACATTGGCCCTGATTATATTAATAATCACCCTAGCAATATCAATCATGCTTAACCTGGGAGGATGAAAATGGAGATGAACGAGACCGGGCTGATTCTCACTACGGTTTATGATAACTATATGCACGGGACTGGGTTGAGAACCGGCTGGGGATTCTCCTGCATTGTAAAGGCCAGTGACAGAACCATCCTGTTCGATACAGGGGCTGATTCCCGGACGCTGCTGCACAACATGGAGAAGCTGGGTTTGGATCCAAAGGGCATTGATCTGATTGTCCTGTCGCACATGCACAGGGATCACACAGGGGGCCTGGAGGGGGTTTTGGAGAGAAATCCCGATGTAAGGGTATATGTGCCGGAATCCTTTCCAGAGGGATTCAAGACCGGCATAAAATCACATGGCTCAGGGCTTGTTGAGGTCTCTGGTTCGATGGAGATAACCAGGGGGGTCTGGACTACAGGAGAGCTGGGAACATCCATAAAGGAGCAGTCCCTGATGGTTAAGACAGAAAGGGGCCTGGTCATCATAACAGGATGCGCCCATCCCGGGGTTGTGAATATTGTGAAAGAGGCAAAGAGGTTGATGAATGAGAGAATATGTCTTGTTCTGGGTGGCTTCCATCTGTCAGGGACAGGGGATGCTGAACTAAGGTCTATCATGTCATCATTGAGGGAGATTGGGGTGGAGAAGGTGGCTCCCTGCCATTGCTCCGGGGACAGGGCAAGGGAACTGTTCAGTGAAGAGTACGGGAATGGTTTTGTGGCGAACGGGGTCGGGATGGTAATCAGGATATGACTGCCCCCGTCTAATTGGCATCCGCAAAGGAATTCAAGATAAATTCTGATTCTTCTTTGAGCATAGGCAATCTGGTTATTATCAGAGGCTCCAGGCCTTTCCATGCGGTCTGTTTTTCCAGAATTTTCTTCTCGAATGCCTTTAGGCTGAAATCCGGAACCCTTTCCCTGACTGATTGCATGTTTATTTCCGTTCCTGATTTTAGCAGAAGATATGTATCATGAACGTCCCTGGGCCTGTTTCTACCGTATATTGCAGACACCTTGTTAGCGAGCATCTCTTCAGCAGAAAGGATAATCATTTCAACCGGCGGGATGTCAGGATACGGTGAATAAAGCGTTGCCCTTTCTGTTCCCTCTGGACTGCCAGAGAGAATCTCAATGGACATCATTATTTCCCGGGGGTGGGAAGGGAATGACAAGAGAAGCTTAAGGAAAAGCATGTTGGATGTTCTTTTTCTTTTCAATATGCCGCAGTTTACCCCGAGGAAGGCAAGCTCCTTTTTCAGGTAATCCGCGATATCTGCCGGTATCGGGGAAGCATAGGCATCAATATATTCTGAAAACCTGTCCCCCCTCATGGCCTTCCATATGCAGGTGCCTCCGCCAAACACCATCTTGGGAATCTTCCTGTAAAGCAAATGGAGCAGCATGTCTTGCAGATAATCCTTCCATATCTGGTCAATCAATCTCAACCTCCGCATATGTGCATATCTCTTTACTTCTTCATGTGTGAGCATCTTCTGACCAACTCCTTGATTCTGCCTATTATCTTCTTGTTTCCTGTCAGTTCTGCATATCCTTTCAGAACTGAGATATCCGAAAGCCTGATTATCTGTAAAATCTCCTCTTCAGGTATACTGGTGATGTGGACAGCATCAATGATTATTTTTTCTGTATTCGCAACAGGTATTCTTATGTTTTCTTTCCAGACAATGTTCTCATAACCGAACATCATTTTGGGATTTATGGTATGGAATATTATCGGGGTGCCTGAAAAGTCAATCCTCTTCTTGAATCTCTTTCTTGAAGTAACCACCTCAACAGCGAATGGTATCTGGGTGGTAAGATTCCTTATGCTCATGGCAGTCCAGAGTGAGAGATAACATGGCTTTGTTATATGCGCGGCAACAGCTACAGGGTCGTCCAGGCACGTGTATTTTCCCCTTTCGATGCGGCTTATTCTTCTGGATTTGGCGAGCACACAGAGCAGTTTCTTTGAATAATTCCTGGGTATGCCTTCATTATGCATATCCACTGGGCCGAAGACAGGTCTTCTGAATACACGCTTCAGTGATTCCTTATATTTTATTACAGGCATGAATAATAATGGGTTGGGCATGTATTTAAGTATGCAAGTTACCAAAGAAGGTAACTAACATGACTGGGTTCCAGGTGACCTGATTATACTTAAAGTACCTGACGCATAATTATGAAGATAACCAGAAGCGGAAAGTGATGAAATGCTGGCCCTGGTCGCACAAAGCCTTATGGAGTCCCTGAAAATCCTCCTGATGGTTTTTGTGTTCATGGTTCTTGTTGACTTCCTGGGGATAAGATACAGGAAGAGTATAAATGATTTTGCCAGGGGAGCCAAGCAGTATGTGGTAAGCTCATTCCTTGGGGTCACCCCGGGCTGTGTCGGGGCCTTTGCCAGCGTGTCCATGTACGTGCACGGGACCATATCCTTTGGAGCGATAGTCGCAACCATGATAGCCACATCAGGGGAGGCATCATTTATCATGCTGGCCATGTTCCCTGAGACCGCACTGCTTGTCTTTGGGGTGCTGTTCGTCCTGGGCATCGGCTTTGGCTGGCTTGCCGACAGGGTTATCAGCAGGCACAAGGGACTGGAGAGGATAACAAGATGCGAGGAATGCAAGTTGGTGGTGCACGAGGGTGAAGAAGGGGTTCCGGAGCATTTCCTGAAGGAGCATGTGTATGGTCACGTTATCAGGAAGCACATGCCCAGGCTCTTTACGTGGCTGTTCTTTACCATGCTGTTCCTGAATGTCCTGAATTCATATGTTGCGATGGAGGAGGTGCTGCCATCCAGCATGCTGCTGGTGATGCTGGCAGCGGTCCTGATCGGGATAATCCCGGACTCTGGGCCGCATTTTGTGTTCGTGCTGCTCTTTGCACAGGGCCTGGTGCCTTTTTCTGTGCTGCTGGCGAGCTCGATTGTCCAGGACGGGCACGGGCTGCTGCCCATGCTCTCTCATTCGGTCAAGAATACCTTTGTGATAAAGCTGTTCAATGTGGCGCTCGGCCTGGCAGTGGGAATGCCCCTGCTGTTCATGGGACTGTGATGAATAAATTAACAGGAAACAAAATATTAGGAGATGGCTCGTTAAGGGGGCAGAAGCTGATGAAACTGAGATCATTGACAAAATCGATGAATGAGGCCCGTGCACGATCCTTGTGGGTTCTGGAATACTTCAACTCATGCGGATTCATCGAACTGCTTCCCTGGGTAGGGTCTGGCTATGACATGGAGAGGTTTGGGGTAAAGGTTGTTGGGAGCCCCAGGCATGCGGATGTCCTTGTTATAGCAGGGTATATAACAAGGAAGGCCATCAAGCCCGTTAAAAGGATATATGATCAGATGCCATCCCCGAGATATGTCGTGGCTCTCGGAAGCTGCCCCATGACAGGGGGGATGTACTGGGATTCATATTCCACCATAAAGCGGATAGACAAATACATCCCTGTTGATGTCTGGGTTCTTGGCTGCCCGCCCAAACCCGAGAATATAGGTCATGGGCTGATGATGCTTATGAAAAAAATAAAAAAAGGATACAGGGGGCATTGAATGGAACGGAAAATGACTTCGTTCCTCAAATCCGGATTTCCAGATTCGATTATCAATACGGATTCGAAAGGCAAGAACGTATCAGCAGTTGCTAAAAGGGGAAGATTCCATGAGATGCTGGCTTCGCTCAAAGACAGGGGATTCGATCATCTCTCAGATGTCACATGCGTTGATTATATGGAGAAAAAGAAATTCGAGTTGATTTATCATCTCTGGTCACATGAGAAGAAAATAAGGGTACAGGTAAAAGTCAGGATTCCGAGGGGTTCCCCGTCGATAAAATCTGTTGCTGATCTTTGGCCAGGAGCGCAGGCGCATGAAAGAGAGAATCATGAAATGTTTGGCATAGATTTTTTGGGAAACCCGGACCTTTCTCCGTTGTTCCTCGAGGACTGGGAAGAGGTTCCGCCCCTCAGAAAGGATTTTGATACCCGTGAGTTCGTCAAGAGGGAATATTATGGAAAAGAATGATCTAAAGGTGATGGATGAATCCCGGTCCTGGTTCTTTATGCCTTTTGGGCCCCAGCATCCTGCTTCAGGGCATTTTCATGCCTTGCTTAAGATTAAGGGCGAAGAGATACTCGAGCTGGAGCCCCATCCGGGATATTTGCACAGGGGGCTTGAGAAATTGATGGAGTACAGGACTCATGCGCAGAATCTGGTGTTAGTCGATAGGATATGCGTTCTGGATCCCTTCCCGAATGAGATGGGATACGTAAACGCTGTTGAGAGTATAGCTGATATCGAGGTGCCGGAAAGGGCTCAGTTCATACGAACAATCATGGCGGAGCTGGGCAGGATTCTGAATCACGTAACATGGATTGGAATGATGTCAATGGTCGTGGGTCTTGATACCGGACAGAACATGGCCTGGGGCCACAGAGAGAAAATACTCCGCCTGATTGAGATAGCAACCGGTGGGAGGATATATCCCTGCTACTTCACTCCAGGAGGAGTCAGAAGGGACTTGCCCGATGGATTCAAGCAAAACGTTATGAAAACGCTTGACTACCTGGAGAAACAGTTGCACCTTTATGACTCGCTTGTTTTCCGAAACGCTGCGTTCATCATGAGGATGAAGGGAATAGGTGTTTTTGATCGAAAGAATGCCATGGCTTTGGGGACCACCGGTCCCAATCTGAGGGCATGCGGCGTGGAGAGTGACGTGAGGAAGGATGAGCCTTATGAAGCGTATCCTATGGCAGACTTCAATGTTGTGACAGCGAAGGGCGGAGATTCCTATTCAAGGGCCCTGTGCAGAAGAGGGGAGATTGCTGAAAGCATCTCAATAATAAGGCAACTATTAGGGAAAATGCCAGAGGGAGAACACAGGAGCAAAAAGATACCTCCCAAATGGGCTGCTCCCAAGGGAGAGGCATATTTCTCATGCGAGTCAGCCAGGGGAGAGCTGTGTTTTCATATGGTAAGCGACGGGACCAGCAAACCATACAGAGTAAAGGTCAGGGGGCCAAGCTTCTCACATGCATTATCAGGGTTTCCGTACCTGGTCAGGGGAGCGCAGATAGCGGATGTTCCCGTAATATACTGGAGTCTGGATC
>DAOVFN010000107.1 GCA_030672885.1 Candidatus Aenigmatarchaeota archaeon
AGCAATCTACTACCCAGACCCATGGCCAGGAGATGGTCTTGTGTGTCTTGGTTCAGGGACAGCTAACCCAGACGGACACGTTAACATCGTAGGAAAAGACATAGACTTCTCAGCCATTTCAGAAATACCTGACAACACAGCAGGTGAGAAATACTGGATTGTTTTGTCAGAAGATGTTAACTGCGAAGATGCACAGATGGTCGGCTGGGACCCAACAGAGTACCTGTTTGAATACGATGTAATTTAGAATTTAATCGCAGATGGTGGTGAAATCCTCCATCTGCAATCATTTATTTTTGTTGGTTTTTCATTCAATAATCGCTAACAAGCGACTATTCCATACTTTTAAGCTCTTCCAGCGCTTTATTCCCCCTGTCAGTGAGTTTGTATATCCCGCCTTTCCTGTCATCTGGGTTGATATAAGTAACAAGTCCCTTCTCAGACAGATCCTTCAGCTTGAGGGACACGTTCGGGAGGCTGCTTTTCATTGATTTTGCCAATTGTGTCGGAGTCTTTGGCTTTTCCAGCAACTTGAGCAATTAAATCAGACATTATGTGGGTTTCCAGCATCACTCTTTTCCTGCCTGATTTCATGACCCTCCCGTTTTATTATATTGCATCTAAGCGATAGTGGATCATTGTTCATTATAACCAAACCAAAATTGTCAGTGCCCAGTGGTTTAGAAATCATGTCTATAAGCAGAATCATTTTCTTTCTTATGGTCAGGGATTCCGGATACTGCTGCAGCGGCCTGCGCTATGAGGACGGCTGCCCGTTCCCGTGGTCAATCCTTATATAGCAGGAATAATCATACTTATCATACTATACGCAGTGTTTTACTTCAAGATCAAGAGCAGTGGTTTACCTGGGAAACGAGGCAGTATAGATGTCAGAGGAAAAGCAGCAACGCTTTGAGAGAAAGAAGAAGCGCTACAGGACAGTATACAAAAAGGATGTTCCCTACAGAAGGACGCCGTTCCGCAAGAAGCCACGTGAAACAGAAGAATAGCTTATTCCAGCTCACCTGCTTTCGTAAAGGCTCATCGGGTCCCCGTTTTTTCAAAGGCTCAAGCCAATATTAGGATTATTCCAGCTCTCCCCACCCGATGAGGCGCCACCTGCCATGAACCTGCCTGGATATGGCTATCCTGTCCCCTGCTTTTGCGCATATCGGTATCTTTAGCGTTGCCTCAATGCTTTCCGGCCTGGCCGATGTTACTGTTCCCACGGTCCTGGCCGTTCCTGTGGTGAGCATCAGGGTATCCCTTGTCCTTATCTGCTCCACCCGGACTGCTTCCTTGGTGCCGACCACCTTTTCCAGGAGGCTGACCTTTACGATGATGTTGCTATGCACATGGGGCATCTTGCCCGGTATGCCCAGAACGTTGCCCGCAAGTGTGTCTGACTTTGCCAGGAAGGGATCAATCTCTGTTGACACCCCCAGCAGGCCGCCTGGTCCTGCTTCAGGAATGTCTGTCATGGCCTTCTGCAGGCCCGTTACCCTGGTCCTGACCGTCTCGTAGCTCTCCTTAATCCTGACGCCCGGGCATATCTCAACACTGTCGCCAATCTTCAGCGCGCCCTCTATGAGGGAACCGCCAACCACCCCGCCTTTAAGGGAGTTTATGGCAGTCCCTGGCCTGTTCACATCAAAGGAGCGGGCTATGAGCATGAGCGGCGGCCTTGACTCGTCCCTTTTCGGTGTCTGTATGTGCTCCTCTATGGCCTCGATGAGCACGTCTATATTGATGTTCTGCTGGGCAGAGACCGGAATTATGGGAGCATTCTCTGCCACGCTTCCCTTGAGGAACTTCCTTATCTGCTCGTGGCTCTTTATGGCCTCCTCCTGCGAGACCAGGTCTATCTTGTTCTGCACAATCACTATGTTCCTTATCCCCACGATATCCAGGGCCTTGAGGTGCTCGCTGGTCTGTGGCTGCGGGCATGGCTCATTGGCGCTGATTATGAGCAGCGCCCCGTCCATGAGGGCTGCCCCGGACAGCACAGTGGCCATCAGGGTCTCGTGGCCAGGGGCGTCCACAAAGGACACGGTCCTTGCTGGTTTGCACTGAGAGAAGCACTTGATGCATTTGGGCGTGTTTCCATACATGTCGTGCCCCTTGCACTTGGGGCACACATAAAACGTCGCGTCAGCATAACCAAGCCGGATTGTTATCCCCCGCTTGAGCTCTTCTGAGTGGGTATCTGTCCACTTTCCTGTCAGCGCGGCCGTGAGGCTGGTTTTCCCGTGGTCTACGTGTCCCACAAGGCCTATATTGACCTCTGGTATGGGATTTGCTGGCCCCTTCTTGGCCGCTGAGGTGACCGTTTTCTCTCCCATATCCTTGTCATTCTTTGCCATGTTACTCCCTGAGAAGATTATGATTAAGTTTATATATACTTATTTGATTAAAACAGTGTTAGTGGGCCCGTAGCTCAGTCTGGTTAGAGCACTCGGCTCTTATCACGCACCGCTCCCCGATGAGCGGGCGCGGAAGAAACCGAGGTGTCGGGGGTTCGAAATAAGCCTTTTTCAGAAAAGGCTTAAGCCAAAAGGAGCTTCGCTTCACTTCGTTGCGCTTGCTTCCATTGATATGGAAGGTGGTCGGGGTTTGGAGACTACTTCCTTCTTGCTTAAGCTTCTTTTTGAAAGAAGCTTATGGGAATCCCCCCGGGCCCTTTTTATCTTTAAGTGCAGTTGCACCAAAGACTCAGCAGCAAAGGCTCACCCCTACGGGGTACAAGCAAGCCAGACATGGCAGGCTTCCCCCCCGAAACCAGCCTTTTTTCAATGAAGGCTGGAGCCAAAAGGAGCTGGTTTCCGTTTCACTTCAATCAGCTTCCAATAAATACATATTCTTTCGTTAACGTTTCCTTGTGCCCCCGCTTGCCTGCGCCCAGTGTGGTATTGCAGAAGCGATAGCTCTCATAAGAAAAGTGTAAGGCAGCTATCTGGGCTTCCCCCCCGAAAGGAGTACAACCCAGACCGTGGGAGGGCTTGACTTCCGTGTTCGAAAAGGGAACGGGTAGACACCCCCACTTTGGCCGCCATTGGGTTATAATGGAACGAATACTATTTAAATATACCACACATTATAATCTTAGCCCGTGCCCAGGTAGTGTAGTGGTTTAGCATATGGGACTGTCATAAGCCTTTTTCAAGAAAAGGCTTAAGCCAAAAGGAGTTCACCTACGCTCCGCTTCGGCGAGCTTCCAGATGAAATCGGCTTGCAGACCTCCCATGACCCGGGTTCAAATGAACCCTTTTGGACCGGTAAACGCCCAAAAGCGTTCGCGGAAAGAACGCTGCCGCATACAAAACGGTTCTGAAGATCCCGGCCTGG
>DAOVFN010000079.1 GCA_030672885.1 Candidatus Aenigmatarchaeota archaeon
CACAGGACCATCCAACGCAATGGGTCTTTACGATAAAGGAATCCCAGATTTCATATTTTTCCCTGTTGACAGCATCACAGCTCTTCAGAGAAGGCAGATGACAACGCTGCAGAAAAATATCCATCCAATAGGAATAACAGCTGCTTTTGATCCGTGCCAGGATCTCAGAGATTACATAATGATAGATTTTGCAAATGATCCCAGAACCCAGAATATTAAGACAATTACAGGAAACTCCAAGAGCATTGGCAGATTCCTTTCAATGCTGACATTTTGGGACCATCTTTCATCAAGACTTAGCTATGAAACAGGAGCAGAGAAAATAAATGTATATCCGGGAGTAGGTAATGGGTCTCATTTCACTTCAGCACTGTATTCAAGGAATATGGGTTCTCCAATAGGAATGATATGCCCAATTTCAAATGACAACAATGTAATTCCAAAATACATCAACTCTGGGAATTATAAAATAATGAAATCAGTAGAGACTGATTCTACTGCAATGGATATCGGAAACCCAAAGAATGCAGCAAGGTTTGCAGAGCTTTTTGATGGTGTGATTGATACAAACGGAAACGTTATTGTTGAGCCTGACTTAGAAAGAATTCGAGAAGGAATGAGATCAACATGGATTTCAAATGGGGAGGAATCAGACAGGGCTTTAAGAGAATGCCATGAAGAAGGCTTTACACCATGTTCTCATGGCGCAGTAGCATATGGGGGCATGAAAAAGCTTCTTGGCCTTGAAGAAAAACTCATGGAAGATCCAAACATGTTTACAAACACTGCTAATCATGTCAAATTCCCTGATGTCATTAGAAGGGTTCTTGGCATAGAACCTGAACTCCCTGAAGGATATAAAGATATTTTCAATAAAGAGGAAAGATATGAAATTATGGGACCAGATGATATTGAGAAAGCTAAAGAATACATAATGGAAACTATTGGTATCTAATCCTTGAGGAACCTGTCCACCTGGCTCCTGGCCTTCTCGCGCCTGGCACGGTGCTTCTCCAGGAAGGCATTGAGCCTCTCGATTGTTATCTGCTTGAGCTCGCCTGTCAGCAGGGCCCCGGAGCGGTAGTCCTCCTCAATCCTCTTGAGCTTCCTGTCATCAGGCTCCATGCCATAGAGCAGTATCTTGAAGGCCACGTCCACCTCTGGATTGCCTCCCCTGAGCCTGTGCTCCTTCAGGGAGCCGCGGCCCGCTAACCAATAGGGCAAAAAGGGGCTGCGGAGGAGCGAACCGGAATGGGGATTATAAGGGGCGGGGCCCCTTATTTCATTCCGCCAAAAAGGATTATGTCCTTTCTGTGAAGCTGTTTATCATATCAATGAAGCTTCCTTCACAATAGTTTGCTGTTGGGCTCATGGTTTGCAATGCTTCCTCATGGTCAGAGAGCAGTGACTGTGGTATCCTGCATGTCATATCTAATCCTTCGAGGTTTTTCATCTCAGGATATAATTCCGTGAACTCTTGGGGAATGTCTGCCTTGATTACCTTCATGTAGGTAACACAGTTATCCCCCTCAGGTCCTCTTACCTCGCTGATTACCTCAAATCCTATGGTTAGGTTCTCCTCTTTACCAAGATCGTAGCTGAATTTGGCAGGCGTGCATGTTTCAAGATTCTGGGTGAAGCACTCCCTGTCGCTTCCGCAATCAATCATTCCGAGGTCCGCACCTGTTGAATCAGGTGTCTGTGTGCATCCGCTTGCAAGAATCACCGCAACAACAAAAAACGGCATAATATATTTCATGTTGATTATTTGCATAGAGAATATAAATAATCAACCCTTCAGGAACCTGTCCACCTGGCTCCTGGCCTTCTCGCGCCTGGCACGGTGCTTCTCCAGGAAGGCATTGAGCCTCTCGATTGTTATCTGCTTGAGCTCGCCTGTCAGCAGGGCCCCGGAACGGTAGTCCTCCTCAATCCTCTTGAGCTTCCTGTCATCAGGCTCCATGCCATAGAGCAGTATCTTGAAGGCCACGTCCACCTCTGGATTGCCTCCCCTGAGCCTGTGCTCCTTCAGGGAGCCGCGGCCCCCGGAGAAGGCGTGCTTCATTATCTTTTCCCTCACTGTCCCGGGCGGGTCGTCCAGGGCTATGTAGGAATAGGGGTCGGAGCTTGACATCTTGTGGCCCTTGAGCCCGGGCAGGAACTCGTGATATGTAGATGCTGGAGGAACGAACCTGAACTCCTTCATCCTGGAGGCGATGTCCCTGGTAAGCCTTATATGCGGGTCCTGGTCCACTCCTACAGGCACGACCACTGGCCTTGGCCCGCCGAACTCCGGAAGCTGGGGATGGAGTATGTCAGCGACCTGGTTCATTACAGACATTATCTTGCCAGGGGAGAGCTCCCCATAGATGTCCCTCATCTCATTGAAGGTGGTCCTCCTGGTGACCATGCCGATCAAGCGATAGAAAGCATTGGCCTTCCTGGCATCGTGCGAGCGCTCGCTCTGAAAATAGAAGTCCACGTTCTTTGGCTTCAGGCCCAGGGCTATGTAATTGAGAAGGTATTCCTCTATGGCGACCTTCCTGAGCTCATCAAGAGGCTTCCTCCTCATGTTGTAGGCCTCGATGTCAGCCACGCAGATAAAGAGCTCTGCACCGAGGCCCTGGTAGAATATGAACTGCTCTGCAAGGGCCTTGTGCCCGAGGTGGAACTTGCCAGAGGGCATGAGGCCCGTCATCATGACAAAAGAGCTCTTCTTTTTGGCAGCGTCAAGTATCCTTCCAAAGTCCCTGTGGCCGAACACGATTCCCCGTCTCATGAGGAGATGGGGATCAGGAACACTCTTCACGAGCTTCTTGAAGCCCTGGATGCCGAACTGCCTTATTAGCCTGTCATAGTCCTCGATGTCCTGTGGTTTCCAGGGATCGATTCTCTTAATCATATACTCGCCTTCCTATTATTTACGATCCGCATCTTCAAGGCGGCATGTACTTTACCTCTTTTATATTGGTCTGGCTGTGTTAAAATGCTTTAAGGCACCAAGGCAAAATAATACCATGTTCACTGCTATCAGCAAAATGAAAAAGAGTCACCAGACCGTGTTTGCCGTTGTTATCGCATTTGCCGTAATCTCGTTCTGGAGGGGTATCTGGGGCCTCATGGACATATACATGTTTCCAGATAACCTGGAATACAGCTATCTTTCATCAATGATTATAGGGCTATGCATACTCGTGGCTACTCATATGGCAGCAAAGGAACTGGCTTGATTACCTCGTGAGTTCTTTCAGCTGATGTTGCTTCAGAAATGATTATCTTGTGACCGTAAAGGTCTTGATCTCCTTTGATAAGTCCTGGGCTTTCTTATTCCTTTTCAGCTTCTTCCTGACCGGGTCAAGCAGGGCATTAAGATGCTCAGCCACGCTCTGCTTAAGGTCCATGGGATGGACAGAACACTCCACATATGCCTTTTCCAGGTCTTCATAAGACTCGAACGAGACCAGACCCCCAAACTTCTGGGGCCTGTCGATATTGAAAGGTTTTTTTATTTCGTTTAGCTTCTCAAAAATGATATATCTGCAGTATTCAAGAACAGGATTCTCTTGCGCATCCCCCTCAGGGCAATAGGCTTTGTTAATTTTCTTCTTTATGTCCTCCTCGGAGTCGCTCATGAATATAGCAGTCTCAGGCTTTGATTTTGACATCTTAAGTTCAATCGTTCTCTCCAGGGCGCTGTTTTCAGTGATTAAAGGCTTGCCCAGTCCCATGAGCATATGATGGGAAACAACGACAGGCTTCCAAAAACCCAATGATGGACCAATCTCCCTTGCGAGTACATTGACCTTTCTCTGGTCCATTCCCAACTGAGTTATATCAGCATTTAAGTGAAATATGTCAGCACATTGCATGCAAGGATAAAGTATCTGAGATGCCTGCAGTACCTCGTCCTCCTTCCTTCCCATTATCTGACCACATCTGATAATTCTTCTCACAGTCGATTTTCTTGAAATAATCAACACCTTCTTACAGTCTACGGGATCCTTTGCAAAAAAACAAGCACAAGCGAATTCGTAGTTTTTCAGGTCCAAACCACACAACATA
>DAOVFN010000100.1 GCA_030672885.1 Candidatus Aenigmatarchaeota archaeon
CATAGAGGTTCAGCTCCCATTCCTCCAGCACCGCTTCGGCAGGGACATAACCTTCCTCCCCATCTCTATCATGGGCTTCGGCTACACCCAGGCCTTTCTGGAGCAGTGCAGGGAGCTTGGCTCCTGCATAGCAGGGATTGCCAGGTAATTCGATGCCAGGATTATAGCGAGCTCTGACTTCTCTCACTTCATCTCCCGGGACGCGGCCAGGGAGAGGGACCGCATGGCCATGGACAGGATAAGCGCCCTTGACCTCGGGGGCTTCTTCCATACACTCCACGAAACCAGGTCCTCGGTGTGCGGCTACGCTCCCATAGCGGTGCTCATGTCAGCGGCCCTCGAGCTCGGCTGGAAGAGCGTGGATGTCCTTGACTACACATCCTCCGGAGAGGTCACCGGGGACATGAGCGATGTCGTGGCCTATGCCGCCATGGGGTTCAGGTAACCCTTTTCCCCTGGTTGAGACGAGCAATCCACTGCTTCGCAGGGAGTTTCCCTTCGGGAAACAAGCGTCAACGGAAAAGCATAATGCCAACACACCGATAACTTTATAAACCCTTGAAGTCACTACTCTATAGTGACAATATATACTCACTGGATGGTGGTAAAATGAGCAAATATATAGGGCAAAGAGATCCCCAAGAGACAGCCGGTCAGACGGGAAAATACGCTGATGGTACCGAAGGAATACACATCGGGCGGTACCCTGTGCACAATCTCGATATAAGCATGCTGAAAAGGATGGGAGCCATCAACAGCAGAAATGAAAACGTGATTCGTGCCATGGGGGTCTTCGGCGACTAATAAGCACACGCTACAATGGGGTTCTAAACGAACAGCGATTCAGACATGCAGGGTGGGGGCTTCATGCCTCCATCCATTCCGATTAACATGGCAATACCCAACGCTATCTTTTCAGTGAACTACCCCTCCCTAAACCCTGACGGGTTCTGAGGAAGCGGTATTCTCGCACTTAAATATAAACAAAAGTAGCGGGAAGCTGCTGCTTCCCTAATATTCCCGAAAACTTAACCGCCAATCCTGAATACCTTGGTTCCGCAGTCTGGGCACACACCCTTCTTTGCCTTCCTTCCGTTCTTCATGGTGACTGCCTGTTCGTCCTTCATCGTGACTTTCTTCCTGCATCGAACACAATATGCTTCTGTCATTGAAAAACCTCCTTATGCAAACATGCTAACTAAAGCAAATCATATCTATATTAGAGCCGTGATTTATAAATATTAGCTAAAAATAGCATATTATAGCACATTTTGAGGAGTTTCATGGCCAAAATCCCCCTGGCAACGGTTGAAAGGATAATGAGAGAGGCCGGCGCAAAACGGGTCTCCAGAGAGGCCAGCAAGGCCTTTGCAGACTACATAGAGAAGCTCACCAGGAGCCTTGCCATAGAGGCGGGCGAGTTCTCTGAGCATTTCGGAAGGCGCACCATAACAGAAAAGGACGCCGAGCTTGCCAGCAAGCGCCTCAAATAACCTTTTTACGGGGTATTCCTGCTCCAGAAACGACTGCATGGATCATGCCAGGTGCCCTATATCAGCACCTTCCTGTTCTCTGCTATTATCCTTCCCCTTCTTATGGTATACGTGGGCCCTCCGGGGAACTCAATCCCCTCAAACGGAGACCACCCGCACTTTGCCTGATATGGCGGTCCTGTCCTGACAGGCCTCTTGGTGTCCAGCACGACCAGATCCGCCAGGAAGCCTTCCTCTATCCTGCCCTTACCCTCCAGGTTATAGAACTCCGCTGCATTATATGACGTCGCCCTTACGAGTTCCCTGGGTTCCATGCCCCTGTCCAGCAGAAGCGCCGCAAAGCTGCCATAGTGCTCGATAGCGGGCACCCCTGACGGCGCCTCCCAAAAATCCCCGGACTTCTCCTCAACAGTGTGCGGTGCATGGTCCGTGACAACAAACGGCACACGACCTTCAATAACGGATTTCAGGACATAATCCACATCCCGCCTCTCCCTCAGGGGCGGGTTCATCTTACCAAATGGACCGAGCCTCTTGAAATCCTCAAGGTCCAGAAGGGAGTGGTGAATGGTTGCCTCAGCCTTGGCCCTGCCGTCTTCCTCAATCATCCGCATGCCCTCCCTTGTCGATACATGGCATATGCATACGGGTATGTCATACTTCCTCGCAAGCGGGAGAACTTCCCCGATGGACTTGGTCTCTGACTCCCGCGGCCTTGCCAGTGCATGTATAAGGGGCCCATGCTCCCCGAACATGTCCCTGTACCTCTCTTCCCCCATGTCGTTCATGGCCTGGTCCTCGCAGTGAACCTTGACAGGCTTCCCCAGGCCCCTGAGCTGGGAGAACGCCTCCTCCACCTGCTCCAGGCCATCAAGCTTGAGGTTCCCTGTGCTGCCGCACATGAATATCTTGTAACCCGGGACCACATCAGCCATGTCCTCCAGCGTATAGAGGTTCCCTGGCCCCACCCCGCCATAGAATTCCATGTCAATAACAGAGCTTTTCTCAGCAATCCTCTTCTTCTCCAGCACCCTCTCCCTGTTCGTGGTCTGGACAGGGGTGTTCGGCATGTCCATTGCCGTGGTCACTCCCCCCAGGGCTGCTGCCCTGCTCTCGCTTCCGATGTCACCCTTGTGCTCCCATCCCGGTTCCCTGAAGTGCACGTGGCTGTCTATGAATCCCGGAAGGAGCATCTCGGATTCCGAGAGCCTTATGACAGTCCTTCCTGCTATGGGCCTCTCTGTGATATAGGCTATCCTCTCTCCCTCGATTCCCAGATAGCCTCGGTACTCCCCGTCAACAGAATCCACGAACCTCCCCTCTATGACGATGTCATAGCTCATACCTCAACCCTCCTTCCGGACCTGGAGCGCTTCATCTTTCCGAAGTCCCCTCCCCTGAGCTGCTTATAAGTAAAGACCGGCCCGTCAACACATACCCTGAACCCGTCCAGTTCACAGGAGCCGCACAGCCCCCTGCCGCACTTCATATACCTCTCCAGAGAGAGCATGATGTTCTCTGTGGGCACGTGCCTCGCCGCCTTCTCTGCCGCCACCGCCATCATGGCCTCCGGGCCGCACACAAAGAACTGGTCATTCCTTTTGATGCCGAGACTCTCAATCATATCCGTGGCAATTCCCTTTACCCCCTCTGAGCCGTCATCTGTGGTGATTACGGGCTCCAGCCCCCTGAATACATTGGGCAGTTCCTCTCTGCACCTGGCCCCCATAATGACCCGTACCTTGTGCTCTCCTAGCCTGCTGGCCAGGAACGCCAGGGGAACGACCCCGCACCCCCCGCACACCAGGAGCTTCCTTCCATCCTCCTTTACATGAGGCATGAACGAGTTGCCATACGGCCCCCTTATAAACACCCTCTGCCCGGGATACAGCCTGAACACCTTCTCTGTGAACGCTCCCTCATACCTCTTGACCATGAGCT
>DAOVFN010000055.1 GCA_030672885.1 Candidatus Aenigmatarchaeota archaeon
CACCCTCTGGAACTTCTCATAGAGGAATGGGTTCCTGTTCCTGTGGAATATGTCCCTCTGCATGTAGTGATTGAGGTGCTCGGGATAGGCTGTGTGTATCGCAGTAGCATCCCATATCATACCCTCTATATAGATTGGATACTGGAACTCCCTGGCAGCCAGTACGGCCATGATTTCCTGGCCACGCCCCACGGCGAAGCTGGGTATCAGGACCTTTCCGCCCTGCTTCATGGTCATGTCAATCACGCGCATGAGTTTCTCCTCGGCCTCCATTCTAGAGGGCAGGACATCCCTTGACGCCCCGTAAGTGGATTCTATTATGACGGTCTCGGCGCGGGAGAAATCAGTGAATGCGGCATCAAATAACCGTGACGGCCCGAACTTGAGGTCGGCCGTATATAGTATGTTGTGCAGCCCCTCGCCCACATGTATGTGCGTGAGGGCCGAGCCCAGGAGGTGCCCTGCGGGCTGGAGCGTTAGCCTCATGTCGCTTGTTATGTCAGACACCTCTCCGTAATCAATGGCAATGGAATGCTTCACAGCCTTCTCCACTGCCTTCTTTGGATATGTTTCCTTGCCGTTTTTGTGGCAGACATCGATATAGTCCAGGCAGAGAAGTGTCATGAGGTCCCTGGTCGGGGCGGTGCAATAGAGCGGTCCTTTGTAGCCCTCTTCATATAGGCGCGGGATTAGTCCGCAGTGGTCCAGGTGGGCATGCGAGAGCACGATTGCGTCAATCTTGTCTATGTTGAACTCAGGGACTTCTACCATAGGGCCCTGGTCACTGCCGACATCGACCCCAAAGTCAAGCAGAACGTTGCTCTTCCTGGTCTGAAGGAGTGTGCATGAGCGCCCCACCTGGCGGTAGCCCCCCAGCGCAGTGAGCCTTATCCAGTACTTGTTCTTGTCAAGGGGCGGCCGCTCCTCATTTATCTTGGTGCCTATCACATTGAGGAACCTCTTCCTGTAGTCAATCTCGCTGTGCAGCAGGTTCCTCACGGCACGGACTATCTCTGATTTTATGGCAGGCGCGCGCTCTATCTTGGGCAGCCAGAGTGTCTGCTCCTTTATCTTTCTGAAGGTCTCCCCGCCCTTGCCTATCACGATGCCCGGCTTTTGGGATTCTATTATCACCTTGCCCAGCTCTGGCTCGAAATACACTGCATTGATTCCGGCGTCTTTGGGCACAATCTTCTCTATAATCTTCTTTGCCTTCTCGGGCTCTGTTACGATAGAGAGATCCGGCCTTACTTCTAGCCGTTTCTTGAGCTCTCTGACAATCTCCCTGACAGGTCTGACGCTGTCCCTGAAGAAGTCCTTGTTCTTGGTGTATATGACCAGCTCAGATCCCTCGAACTTGACCTCGGTTATCTCGGCGTTCCTGGGCAGCTTGCTCTGGAGCTCTTTGAGAATGCTCATTTTATCTTTCCTTACAAACGGTTAAGTATAAGTCTGCGCCGGGAAAACAATCAAGCGGCGAGTTTTTTTGTCTCTTCATCGCCGAGTATCTTGTAGCTGCGCGAGTCTATGACAACGATATCGATTCCGTCTCCACCCGATGCGATGTCCCTCTTGGTAGCCGCCCTCACTGCGCGCGCCACCAGTCTCTTGGCCTCATCTACATGCATGCATGGCCTGAATTTGTCCTCCAGGACACCAAACGCCATCACAGACCCGGAGCCTGTTGAGAAGTATTCCTTTTCTTCTGATAGTCCCCCCGACGGGTCCAGGCTGAAAAGGCGAGGTTTGTTGTCATATCCGCCTATCACGAGCTGGACCATGTATGGATAGAACCTTCTCGAATATAGTATGTTGGATATCATCATGGAAGCACCTTTTACAGTGGCCTTTCCGCTCTCATTGAGCTCAAAGAGCCTGAGTTCGGCCTTGATGTATCTGGCAAGGGCCTGGGCGTCCCCTACGACACCAGCTGTGGTCATCGCAAGCTTCTCATCAATCCGCAGTATCTTGGGGAAGTGCTTGCTGGACACCAGGTATCCCATGGTGGCCTTGCGGTCAGCCCCAAGGACGACAGCTCCGTCGGCAATGACACCCACAGTGGTGGTTCCTGTTTCCATCTGCTTTGGTTTTTCTGCCATGTTATCACTGTAGAACCAGTTAAATATATTGTATAAAGGCTACTTATAAGCTTTATGGTATCTTATTCCGGAGCGGCGTTATGCCTCTGGGCCTGTTTCTCTTTCCGGGGGGCTCCCATGAACCTTTGCCATTGCCTCTGGAAATCAAGGTATGCGCCTTCATGTCTGCTGGCCCTTTCCCTGGCCTCCCCCAGTACCTCGGTGCGGTTTCTTGTCCATTCCCTTTTCTGAAGGAGCATTATAGAAGGAACAACACTGAAACGGGTTCTCTGTTGACAATGGATTATGCGGATGGAATGTATGTCAGAGAAGTATTGGCAGAGCATGAACTGCACTGTTATGCGGGGGTATCTGGCACAATTTGATGCTCATTGGATAATTATGTCCCACAGTCCGGCATTGCAGAAATCTTTATATACCACAAACTGAATAATATATCACTTGGTTGGGGAACCAAGTATAGAACCTGATTGTATTGATTTGGAAACCAGAAACAGTAGGCCACAACTCAATTGGGGAATTGAGTTTGCCTGATGAACATGGGGAATTTGTCTTATTCTGAAGAATGTTAAATAAAATAGGGAAAGGTATTTAAAAAGGATTTCGATTCCCAAAAACAACCATTGTAATGAATATATCGGAAAATATGTATCGGACTCGGAATCATGGGGTTCAAAAAAGCTTTCAAGCAGCCGTAAACAAGACTTTTGCCCCTTTGAAAACAAATCAGGAGGGAAGGAAATGGAATCATTGGTTCAGGAGGTTTTTGAAAGAAGTTTCAAGGAAAACAAGGAAAAGGAAGCACAGGAGCAGCAGCCTGCAAAGCAGGAGCCGTTCCAGTCAGGGCCTGCTCAGGAGGCACCCGCCCAGGAGCAGCATGCGCAGCAACCAGTTCAGGAGGGCATACCCCCAGGGGCACACCATGACGGGTACATGCGAGCAGATACCCCTCAGCATGAAGATGAGAACACAAGCAAGCCCGTGTATACGGCATTCTCCCCGCAGCCCGAAAACACCATAAAGAGTATCCAGGATGAGTTCGGGCTCAGCGTGAAAGAAGCAAAGATAATGGTCTTCGGTGTCGGGGGCGCTGGGAACAACTGCACGACAAGGATGTCTGAAATGGGAATCAAGGGAGCCACGACAACGGCCATCAACACAGACGTGAAGCACCTCTCAATCTCAAAGGCAGACGGCAAATTGCTTATCGGAAAGGAGCTGACCAGAGGCCTTGGTGCAGGCGGATATCCTGACGTGGGATTACGCGCAGCAGATGAGTCAGAGAAGGACATCAAGAAGATGCTTCAGGGCGCGGACATGATATACCTGGTGACCGGTCTGGGCGGAGGAACAGGAACAGGTGCCGCACCCGTCATTGCAAAGATAGCCAAGGAGATGGGATGCATCGTGATAGGCTGCGCTACCATGCCCTTCAAGATAGAGGGTGCCAGGATAGCCAAGGCCGAGGACGGGCTCTATCAGCTTAGGCAGGTCTGTGACACAGTAATCGTGATAGAGAACGACAGGCTCCTCAAAATAGCGGGAGACCTTCCGCTCCAGCAGGCGTTCGGGGTGGCTGACAACCTCATCTCGACAATCATAAAGGGAGTGACTGAGACAATAGCAACACCCAGCATGGTGAACCTGGACTATGCAGACGTCAGGACTGTCATGCACAGCGGCGGCGTGGCTGCGGTCGGGTTCGGCGAATCGGACACCAAGAACAGAGCAGAAGAGGCGGTGGTGAAGGCCATGACCAATCCACTTCTCGAGGTCAACTACGATGGCGGCACAGGGGCACTCATCCACATCACAGGCGGCCAGGACCTCAAGCTGGATGAAGTGAATCTGGTTGGCGAGTACGTGTCCAAGCAACTCGATCCGGATGCCCAGGTAATCTGGGGTGCCAGGATAAACCCGGATTTCAAGGGCAAGATAAGGGTGATAACCATCATAACAGGTGTCAAGTCACCCTACATACTCGGTCCGGTGGCAATGGAAGAGAGCCAGAAAAAGGATTTCTCACAGGAACTCGGCATTCCTATTGTCACAGGGGCACAGTAGATCAGGCAGCTGCGGAGTCCCTTTCAGGGGATTTCCGCAGCATTCCCTCCTGATTATTATATTTCTGAAAGCGTTAGGCCAGACACAGGAAAATGATAACAGGATTGAAAGTTATATATCCAATAAATATTATTCAGTCAATGAGAGAGAAAAAGAAATACCTAGAGGGCACAGCCCAGGTTCTGCGAGACAGTCAAAGAGAGAATGAGAAATACGCTGTTAATGTGCTAGGAAAGGAATTCATTGTTTACCCGAACGTATTCTCACCAAAATATTTCAATGATACGGAATTCTTTGCCAAAGAATTGCCTGTCAATAAAGGAGATGAGATTCTTGAGATAGGATGCGGCACGGGAATTGTCTCGATATTTGCTGCATGGAAAGGCGCATCCAGTATAATTGCCACTGATATTAATCCAGACGCTGTTAAGAATGCAATGGAGAATGTGCGATTATATAATTTAGAGAACAGAATAACACCATTGCAAGGAGATGTCTTTGGGCCCATAAAGAATGATAGGTTTGATGTCATATTCTGGAATGTGCCATTTGCATATGTAAAGAGACGGGGCATATCAATGACAGAGAGGGCTGTTTATGATCCAGGATACAGGTCCCTGAAAAAATTAATACATGAAGCAAAAGAGTATCTTAAGCCAGGGGGGAGGCTTTTGATAGGATTCTCATCAACAATCGGTCATATCGGGTTTCTGAAAGGGATATTGAAGGAAGCTGGTTATAAAACAATGGTTTCAGGGGCAATGGATGGGAAACAGTTCAAATCACCCAAGGTCAATTCTACAAAGGTTCATTCCGTGAAGTTTCGGTTATTTGAAGCGAGGCTGTAGTCTGGTGAGTCCCGGGTATCTCACATAGTGTATTCTAGACCCACAGGAACGAAACTATGCGGGCCAGTGTATAGAGCACCATGCCCACGATG
>DAOVFN010000039.1 GCA_030672885.1 Candidatus Aenigmatarchaeota archaeon
GATTCCTCAAGCGAGGCCTTGATGTTTCGGGGAACGCCCCTGTCATTTATGATTTCCTGAAGCATGCTGCTGACTTCATCGTTTTCCATGGTATCACCTAACCACCAACAGGTCCGCTCATGCCCTTGACCAGCCTCTCCCTCATATCTTCTATCTTGAGCTTGATTCGCTTCTCTTCCTTTTCCATGGATTTGAAGCGGATGCCAAAGACCTCGTCCTTTTCTGTGAGATCCTTCAGGACGCTGGCCTTGGGGGACTTTATCAGTATCGGCCCGGCTATCTTGAACACTTCGCTTTCCTTGGACTTATCGAGCTCGTCAAGGGCCTTTTTTATTTCAAGAATCTGGGCACCGACGGCTTCTCTCTGTGCCATTATCCCCTGAAGCTGCTGCTGGAGCACTGCCGCACTCTGCAAAAGCTGCTGCTGGTTCTCTTCTGTCATATAATCACCGGTACAGACTACCTGGCATGTACCTTCTTTAGCACGACGGGGCGGATCTTCTTGATAATCCTGTAGCCGCAAAACGGACAGATGACCTTCTTGCTTGTCTTCAGGTCAACCTCGACTTCTTTCCCGCAATTCAGACACTTGTACACGCAACCACCATTGATATAATGCTACTCCGGCTTATATGCTTTTCCGGCAAGCTTGGTTCCGCACTTGCCGCATTTCCATATGCCGGCAGACTCCCTCTTCAGGGTGAGCTTCATACAGGACGGGCACCTGAACTTCTTCTGGGAACCCGCTTTTATAACACGTGCCCTGACACGTCTCCCGTAACGGCTTCCATACTTCCCTGTAACACCGACCTTTTTTGTCCTTCCCATGGTATCGCCTCGGGTTTCTGAATCAGTTCAGCAACTTCCTCAGTTCCTTTGTCTTCTTTTCTGCCAGCGCAAACGCATTCTCTATTTCGTCCTGTGTGAATGGCTTTGCGCCGCCTTTCTGAAGAGACACTATGTTGCCGTTATCCCTGGTCGTGACAGTGAGCCTTGCCTCCATGACCTCTTCCTCCTCGAGGCCGGGATCCATGAAGAGATTTCCCTCCATCTTAACAAAGGTTACCGGCACCGGCTTGGCTGTCATAGGCAGCCTCTTGCTGGTCTTCTTATCATAGTTTATCTCGTTGCCCTTGAGCTCAGGCAGCCTGACTTCCCACAGGGCTGCTATGGATGCCATTGCAGATGCGTCTATGAGATTGCCGGAGTGGTTTATGATGTGGATGTCCACGTTCACCATCCAGACCTTCTCGTCCTTTTCGATGCACAGCTTTCTGAGGTCAATGGCATGGCTCTCCCTGATACCCCTGTCCACTACCCTTGCGAGCTCTACTGCGTCATCGCCGGGAGGGCCGATCTCAAAATTAGGGCTTGCTATGGGAGAGAACTCCGCATTGACCATCAGAACCCCTTCGTCAGGCCTGTCAGAGAAAGGCTTGCCTATCCCCATCTTGATGCCTGCGATAACGATTGTCTTGCCAAGAGTGACCTTGGCGGAGCCCTCGGCTTTCTCTACGGGGTTCCTCTCGATGTCTATCTCTCTGTACTCGTCCTGTCCCCTGTTGTCAATCCTCTGGCCCTTGGAGGCCATGTTCAGAACATGCTGGTTTTGTATTATCATCCATATCACCTCTTTTTTTCGGTTTTAGTGCTTGCCTGTGCCCCTGAGGGTGTGCCCCTGAGGGTGCCTGATGGGGGTTTGGCTGTCTTGGTTTTTAATTCCTTTTTGACATCAGCGGCATTGGGCCCCCACCGCTCCCTGAGTGCCTGCTTCTGTTTTTCATACATGATTTCGCATCCCTTGATTGCGGTCTGCAGCACGCCCTTCATGTCCTTCACAGAGAGGTCGCCGTCCATCTGGAGCAGCGTTATCTCCTTTGTCCTTGGCATGTATGCGACTGGCACATCGGCAGCTGTCTCTTCCTCTTCCTTGTATTCCAGGTCCAGGAAATAATCCTTGCCTATCTTGCCCGCAGCCACTGAGGCCACGAGGTCCCTCATGGGTATCCCCGCGTCTGCAAGGGCCACGCTCGCTGCATTGATGCCCGCTGTCCTTGTTCCTGCATCGGCCTGTATTATCTCAATGAACAGGTATATGCCTGTCTTGGGGAACTCCTCAAGGAAAATCGCCGGTTCCAATGCCTCCCTGGTCACCATGGATATCTCCTGGCTCCTCCTTGACCTCCCTGGCCTGCACCTATCAGTTGTCGAGAACGGGGCCATCCTGTACGTTGTCTTGAGGAACGCCCTCTCTGATTTCCGCATCCTCCTGGGGTGCATCTCCCTGGGGCCGTAAACGGCCGCGACCGCGATGGTTCGCCCCATCTTTACCATAGCCGAGCCATCAGCCTGCTCTATCACACCGGCCTTTATCTCGACCGACCTCAAATCACCGGGTTTTCTTTTGTCTTTTCTTTTCATATCATTCACCTCAAATTTCACTTGCCGTTCAGCATCAAGGACACCTTGTTCGTAAGCCCGTCCCGGGCAGCGTCCTTTTCTACAAGATTTATCGCATCGACCACAAGGTCCTCTTTCTCTCCCTCAAACCATACCAGGCCGTTCTGCCCCACGTTTATCCTGCATCCGGACTTGTCCTTTATCACGTTTATCATGGAGCCCTCCTTTCCGATCAGCCTCGGAACCTTTGCAGGGCTCATGTTCACTATCCGCCCTGACCTGAATTTCCTGGCCCTCGGATCCTGCATGGAAAGGTGTATGCTGTGGGGATTGGCGCTGTTTATCTTGGCGTATATCACGTCACCTACTGCATAGAACTTGGAAAGGTCAGTCTTTGTGGTGTCTATGAATTCCCTGACCCCCGAAAGGGGCAGGAAGGCCTCTCCGACTGACTCTATGTTCACGACCCAGCCGGCTGAGTGGATGTCCTCCACCTTGCCTATCACCATGTCGCCTCCCCTGGGGACATACACACCGGACAGTGATATGACAGATATCACTCTTCCCCTGACGCTCACCAGTCCCAGTCTCTTGGAATATATCGAATTACCGTCCCTGAAGCAGCTCCTGCCTGGAAGGTAATCCATGCTGTTTATTATCTCATCACCAGGGAGCACAAACTCCCTGTCATTCTTTATCATTTCGCTCATGTAAACACCTCTCTTCATTCTTCGAAAGTTAATATTACTAGCTTATATAGTTAACTGTTAAATGCCCTTCCTGAGCACCCTTGTCTCGACCTGGCCCGATGTAAGCTCGTTGAGCTTGCTGTATATCTCGGACTGCATGCCCGCCGCTATCTCTATCGTGGCTACCCAGGAATCGGGCTTCCATTCCTCTTTCTTGACCATGACAATGTTCCTTATCACAGAACTGGCCTTTCCGGCAAACTGCGTGGGCACCCTGAGTTCGACCTCAATCCTTTCCATGCTTATGGGAAGAATCTCCTGTATTCTGGAGATCACGTCTTCGACCTGATCCGTTGCCCTTCTGAACGGGTCCAGATGAACGCGGGCTTCGTCCATGGCATTGAGAATCCTCTGCATGGGATGCGGCAGATTGGTCCTGGGATCCACACCCTGCTTGGATATCATATCAGCAACCTGTTTCTTCCTCTCCTCGACAAGTCTCCTCCTGTGCTCGGTTGTTATCTGGACATCGCCCTGCCTTATTATAACCCCGGCAACCGCCCAGACATCTGTCGTATGAAACCCCTTCCGGAGGTCATCTTCAGATGCCCGCTCACCATTGCCGACGTCCTTGAATACCTCGCGGACGGCCAGAACATTCTCCAAAGGGATATCTGAACCCTTTCTGAAGTCCAGGGCAAGCTCGGGATCTACCATGATCTCAAAGCGCATACCTGATTTCTCAATCCTTGCTATCACTGCATCGTCTACAGAAACCATTGCATCACCACCTGATAGTTCCAGAATCAGCCCTTCTTTGATTCCTTGAGTGAAACCCTCTCGATGTTGCCCTTGGTGACATAGACCGCTTCAATGTTCTCGGTCTTGGTGTCCTTTTCGCCTGCCTTGAGCGACTTCGCCAACAGCTGGGCGCCTGACTTGATGTCCATGTCCTCTTTCCATCCGAGCAGGACCTTTCTTGCCTTGTCAGCACCCCTTCCAATGGCCTGTGCGTTCCATTCTATCATGGTTCCCGATGGCTCGGTCTCGAACAGTCTGGGCCCGGTCTTGTCCACACCCCCGACAAGGAGACCCACGCCATAGGGCCTCACCCCGGCATACTGTGTGACCAGATGCTTCCTGTCTGAAATGGACTTTGCTAGGGAATTGACTGATATGGGTTCACTGTAGGTTATCATGTTTATCTGTGCCTTCACTCTTGCCATGTCTATAAGGCTCCTGGCATCGGCTAGTGAGCCAGCGCTTACGGCGACTATGCTCTTATCAATCTCATATGTCTTCTTGTACGACTGCGTTACAGTAAGCGGTGTAGGCGTTCTCACAGAACCCAGGAGCACACCGTTCTTAACCTTAATGCCAAGCGAAGTGGTGCCGTTCTTTACCATCTGTCTGGCATATTCCACCTGCAGAAGCCTCCCATCCGGGGAGAACACGACGATGGTCCTGTCATAAGCCATATAGTTCTGTGGAATGGGCTGTGTCATAAAAACCTCCTGATTATCTTAACCACATAAAGTGTTATTGTATTCGGTACTAAAAAATAATAGATGTTTCTGATATATAAGCTTTTACAGGAACCCCAGTGTTTTTAGCACTTTCTTGTGCATCAGCATGAGATTTGCCGAAGGCAGATACTTGCAACTTCGTTGCAAGAGAGTGCACTGCCTCTGCCAACTTTGTTGGTAGGTAGTGACAGCAAGCCTGTCACGCCTCTGGCAGGCACCGCATGTCGAAGACAGAGCGGATGCGGCATCGTGTCTCGCAGCAAGGCCGCAAAACTCGTCAGCACAGCCGGCGATTCCGGATTCCCAAAAAAAAGGATTAAGCAAAATGTGAAGAATGTGTCACGGACCGCATTTCTCTAAAGGCTGTCCTTGTATGCTCCCGGCACCCGCAGATGACAACCCCCAGACGTGTGAGTGAACCCGTCTGGGTTCTTTGCGCTTATTTCATTCTGCCAGTAACCGATACTCCTATATTCACTTTTCCAGCCATGCTCTTCGAAGGCTTCCTCGGGCATATTAACCAATCCCTTTGATACATCATATATCATTGTTCCGGAATCGGCCTGGCATGGAACATCCAGTTCTCCCCATGGGCCATTATAATGATTCTGCTCTTTCTCATCGAACCAACCAAGTTTCCATCCTGCAGCCACGATTCCGCCCGATAAAAGAACCGAGCCTCCCAGGATAGCGGTATCCCTGAGGAATTTCCGCCTTTCCGGGCTCTCCAGGTTCTTGTAGTCTTTCATGTAATCACCACATGTCACTATTAAATAGTGACAATATAGTATTTAAAGCTTTCTGTCAGGCCAATCAGGGCGTCCAGGGCACACATTCAGCGTTTTTTTGTCAGCATCAGAAGCAGGGGCACAAGCTCTGTACCCGACATCTTGAGGGATCCTCTCTTCACAGACTGCTCATCAAATGATTTGACCTCATCGGGTTTTATGCCGTCACCTGATATCACGATGGGTACGGGGTCCTTTGTATGCTCATATGGCTTCCATTCCGACCGGGGAAGGCTCACTGTTATGTGGTCGCACGTCACCACGATACATGTCTCTTCAATATCTATGCTCTCGAGGAGCTTGCCTATCTCCCTGTCAATCTTCTCTATGAACTCAGCCTTGCCTGCCCTGTCCCTGTCATGGGCCAGTATATCGGTCCCGTTGACATGGAGGAAGACAAAATCATGCTTCTTCAGGGCCTTCACTGCGGCCTTTCTCTTGCCGGAAAGATTTGTGTCGGGCATTCCCGTGGTTCCCTTCACCTCAATGACATCCATACCCAGGAACCTCGCCACGCCCTTGGCCACATTGACCCCGGCCACGCAGCACCCGCTGAGCCCGAACCTCTCTTCAAACCCCTCCACACCCCTCTTCATGCCGATGCTCCTGAGGAGTACGCAATTGGCAGGAAGCTTCCGCTTCCTGTTGACAGGATCTGCTGAGAGAACCCTGTTCACCCTGTAGACGAACTTATTGAGCACAGATGCGGTGAACCTGCCATGGGAGCTCCTGGCTGTCACCTGGGGGAGCGGGACCCCTGTCTTCATGGGGTCGTTCGGCCTGATTCTGTCAGAGAGCCCGGGCCCGGATGCCACGATAACGGCCCTGTGGCCAGTGGACTTCCTCACGATGAAGCTCACGCCGTCTATTTCCATGCCGTCCAGTTTTTCGGCAAGCCCCTCCAGGCCGGCCTCGTCCCTGCCGGCCCTCCTGTCCCTGACATTGCCCCGGGAATCCAGGGTCGCGAAGTTGCCCCTTATGCAGAGGTCATTCTTTCCGGGAAAGACGTTCACGCCCAGGGCCTCTATATATCCCCTGCCGGGATACTCGTCCTTGGAATAGCAACTGAGAAGCGTTAGGTAGCCGACATCGGAATTGACATCCTTCTTGTATCCCAGGTCGAGCAGGCCGTTCTTGCCCGCGGCAGAAAGGGAATCTATGTTGGGTTTGTGGGCGACCCTGAATGGCGTGTTGTCCCCCCTG
>DAOVFN010000003.1 GCA_030672885.1 Candidatus Aenigmatarchaeota archaeon
CCGGGGCCAGGATTGTTGTAGGAAGGAACGAGAAGGATAACCTGGCACTGATGGTGCTGGCAAGGAAGATGGGAATGGCAAGGCTTGAGGTGGCGGGCCATCCCGGACCGCTCACCGTGGTTCTGCCTAGAGGGAGGCCGGACAGGAGGGTCCTGGAAGCAGCGGCCCGGCTCACTGCAAGGTATTCCGATGCCCCAGGAAGGGGCGCGGTAAGGGTTGAGGCAATGTATGGAAGGTCAAGAACAATCATGGAAGTCCGGGCCATGCCAAAAGGGATGCTTGAAGACATGAGGGCCTGAGTTCTGCCGGGATTTATATAGTGGCTAATGCTAATTATAAATTATATGTCGTCATTGCTGCCCGAGGTCAGGAGAATCATATCTGACATCAAGGCCCTGAAGATACAGGGCGCCACAAGGATTGCTGGTTCTGGAGTGAGGTGCATAGAGGTGACGGCCAGGAAGAGCAAGGCCAAGTCAAGGGTAGTGTTCATAGCCGAACTCCATAACCTGAATGAGAAGCTGGCGGGTGCAAGGCCCACAGAGCCCGCCCTAAGGAACGCAATCAAGTCCATCTTTCTGAGAGTCCAGATATATGAGGATTTCGATACGATAAAGCGCTACACGGTCCAGGTGTGCAGGAACTACATCAAGGAACTCAGAAGCATGATAAACAAGATAGCAGACATAGGTTCCAACCAGATAAATGACGGTGAGAAGATTCTCACACACTGCCACTCAGAGCATGTGATAGCGATACTGAGAGTAGCCAAGAAGCAGGGCAAGGGATTCGAGGTGTATGTAACAGAGACCCGGCCCAGATACCAGGGAATCATAACAGCCAAGAAGCTTCTCAGTTCCGGGATAAAGGTCACCTACTGCATAGATGCCGCCGTGGGCTATATCATGAGGGACATAACCAAAGTCATGGTGGGGTGTGACGCGATACTGGCCGACGGTTCAATCGTAAACAAGGTGGGGACGTTTCCCATAGCTGTGGTGGCCAACAAGTTCGGAATACCCGTGGTGGTGGCCGGGGGAACCTATAAGTTCGATGCCCAGACCATTCTGGGACAGCCCGAGCCCATAGAGCACAGGGAGCCCTCAGAGGTGATAGGTCCCAGGGTCATACCCAAGGCCACGGTGATAAACCCGGCCTTTGATGTCACTCCTGCGGAATACGTGCACAGCCTGGTCACAGAGAAGGGTATTACCAAACCTGAATGGGTCAGGGAACTGGCTGAGATTTAGTTCATTTCTGGAAGAGTTTGCATGTTGCTTACTTGCTTGTGCCCGCCAGGGTGCATGTGCCCGCTAGGGTGCATGTGTCCAGAAGGATGCCCGTAAGGGTGCAGAAGTCGGAAGCTACCCCGAACGGAGTGAGTGGGTAGCTCCTTTTGGCTCCAGCCTCTTTTGAAAAGAGGCTTACATGAAGCCCTCGGCGTCCTTTATCTTCTGCCTGACCCTTTTATGGTATTCCGCAGCCGCCTGCTCGAGGGGCAGGCCCTTGTCCGAGGCCCTGGATTTCCTGCTGCGTATCCGGACAAAGAGCGGGGAGTTGACTGCCTCGCCCACGATGAGGCCCGTTCCCACAGGAAGGCTGGATATCTGCTTGAGCACAGGGCTTGTGATGCCCTCCGATGACTTGCCTATGTGGTCGAGGTCATACGGGTTTGTCACCCTGAGTATGATATGTGTGTTGCACTGGCTCAGGACCGTGGTGGCGAGCTGTATGGGCCTCTGGGATATCAGGCAGAGAGAGGCATGGAACTTCCTGCCTTCCCTGGCCATGGTGGTCAGGATTCCGCGGGATATGGCACTCTCTTTGCTGGCCTGCTCGGGCACGAACTGGTGCGCCTCCTCCACTACAAGCATATAGGGCGGAATCATGCCGTTCCTTCGTATGTTGAAGAGCTTCCTGGCGATATAGGCCGCTACAATCTGCTTCTTTCTCAGGTTCGTGGTGCCTGAAAGGTCTATCACAGAGAGCCCGCCCTGCCTGACCAGCTCGTTCATCGGGGGATAGTCGGACACCCCGAAGAGGCCGCTCATGCGGAGCTCCTCAAGGACCGAGATAAGGACGTCCCTTGTGGCAACCTTGATGTCGTCGCTCTCCTCCACCATATCAATGAGGTCGGACACGCCATAGGCCTTGCCCCTGATACTCCTCATGAGCTTCATGATCTCCCTGAGCTGGACATGGGAGAGGTTTGGCATGAACTCGCCGAGCTGGTATGGAGAGAGGTTCGAGAGCCCTATCTGCACCTCGCTTACAGGGAATATCCGTGTCTGGGAAGAGAATACAGGGTCCCTGGAAAAGGAGGAGTACTCGCCGTGGGTGTCAAGAATAACTGTAGCTATCTGGCCCTGCTCGGGCTTCCTGGAGAGGAGTTCCTCCATGAGGACGCCTGTAAGATAGGACTTGCCTGCGCCTGATATGGCAAGAATGGCCAGGTGCTTCTGGAGCAGCCTCGTGAGGTTTATCCTGACATCTGTGTCGTGGTGGGGTATGCTCCCCAGGTAGAGGCCTGACTCGTCAAGCCCAAAGAAGCTGGCCAGGACTTCGTTCTCTGGCTCAACCACAATGGTTCCCGGAGATGGGGGAAACAGGCACTCGCCGAATCCCGGGCCCTTGTAAACGCCGACTGCGCTGATGTCGGCAACCAGGTATTCCCAGTCAGAGACAGGGAATATGTCATCCATGGGCTTCCCTGAAGACTGGTATTCCTTGACGGATTCGGGACGCATGAAATAGCGATTGGTCTTGTACACATCAGCCACGCGGCCGATAAGCCTGCCCTCTTCGGTCTTGAGCTGGACGAACTGGCCCCTTCTGACAATGGTATCCTTGTTTATCACGAATGAGAACCTCCTGGTTGAGGGGCCCTAGATGCTGGATATCACGGTTCCCAGATGCGTGCTGTCCCGGGATGCCTGCCCGTTCCCGTGTGCCGGTGATGTGCTGTCGGGGATGGTTTCTGGCAGCTCCTGTTTGCTCTGCATGGATAATTATTGGTGGAAAATTATAAGAAACCATACATGGCAATATCGGTACGGGCTATCTGATGAGCTTTATCGCGCTGTTTATAGTGTCCACGTCAGAGCCCGTCTTTATCTCATAGCCATGTTTCGTAAAGAAAGCAGATTGACCATACTCCCTTGAGGACTCCCATCCAGAATAGAAACCATCGAACCCTTCCATGTCAGATTCCATGCGATTCAAGAGCTTGCTGGCCACACCCATCCCCATGTATTTCGGATGCACTGATACATGGAAGTCTACCAGGCGTGAAGGGCCGCTGCGCTGCTCAGGTCTTGCATTCCTTACGTCTTCAATCCATATGCCCCCAAGGACATTGTTGTCGGCCTTGGCTATGTAGTAGGGTCTCTTGAGGAAGAGCCTTCTCTCCTCCATATCACCTGAGTCAGAGAGCACTGCTCCCTCATTGGTGTAGACTCTCCAGAACATGAAGGTGTCACGGTCAAAAAAGGGATGCTCATCCAGTATCCAGGCACTTCTTTCGGGGGAGGTGCTGACGTGCCGGAGTGCGTCATAAGTGATTATGTCAAGCTCCCCGCAATTATCTGTTGATGTTATTATGTAATTGCTCTTCATCTGTCTTATTGGTTGCAACGAAGATTTTAATATACGGGTGTCCCCAGAGGCATGCCAGCAGAGGTCACATTCATTTAATAACCTCAGAACAAAGAATAATCATGGCTGTCAAGCATCTGGCATTCTCCATGATAGTTGCAATGGCACTGCTTGCCGGGACAGCCTATGCTGCAGTAAATATCGGTGTGGAGGGGCCGGGAAGGTCCTATGGCCCGGGAACCGAGTACCTTGATGCCAATCTCAGCGTGGCATATGATGAATTCATTCCCAAGGACACGTCTGTGCTCCACGTATATTTCGATGATGAGAGCGTCCCCAGAGGGGATGTCAGCCTGGACCGCTACCTCCATGATGAGAGCTATTATACGTTCCTTAACCAGACATTCGACTACAATGTCACATCCAGTGGCACACTCAGATGGGACCAGTACCCTGAACAGGATTTCGGATACGTTGTCAGTGTGAACGGACTATGCGGAGGCGACTGGTGCAACAACAGCGGCATAGACTACTGTGACTGCCCGTCATGCGACCCCGGCGGCCCGCCATATCCCTGCGCATGGTCCATGTCCACAGGCGAGAGGCAGGGCAGCGTGGACGGCGACCCTGACGACACAGGCCTGAAGTTCATGTACAACGCAAGCAAGGGCGGCATCCCCGGAGATGCGATAGAGGACTCGATTGCATGGCATGTGCAGAAGACAGCATCCAGCCCGCAGGAGATTGATGCAACCATGAGGGAGGCGTGCGGCCTCAAGAGCACCCCGGATCCTGTCTATGACGGCCAGACCGTCTGGACAAATGGATGGATAATCCGATACATCTCAACACCCACAAACCCATGCACAGACTATGTTGGCGGTGAATACGGCTGCAGGGTCACCATCATGCCATTTGATGGCAACAGCCTCACGAATGGGTACAGGAGCTCTGGCGGCCCCGATGGGTTCTCCGGAGGGGGCATATACAAGACCAATGAATTTGTCACAAACGAGTACCAGGCCCGCGGGACAGATGTGGAGTGGAACGGAACCATTGGAGAGATAATACTCAATGACTTTGAATCAGACGCGTATTATATGGCCGTCTACATACCCCCCAATGGACCCCTGGTATGTGCATATACGAGATACAGTGTCCCCAACTCAAGTGCATGGAATGGCTTCCATGAGATAACAGGGGCATCGGCAGGATACCTCAAGCCATACACCCATGCATACGCTCGAAGTTACCTCGATGGCATAGATGAGCTGGCGGCCCCCGACTGCCCCATTCCGGTGCAGCACCAGCACAGATGCGACAAGAGCGAGATGACATATGGCGCGGTCAGGACACACGACCCGGGCGATTCTGTTGTGGTCTCTTCTGATTTTGACGGGGAGAGCCTCAATATCAATGGAACAACCGAGAAGAAGGCATTCCCCGAGGAGTCGTTCAGGGTCGAGTTCTCATTGTTCGATATAATCATATCAGACCTCACCCAGGAAGCGGGCAATCACACGATGAGGATCGCAATAAGCGACGGAGAAACCACATATGGGGAGGAGTCGTTTTTGATGTTCACGTGCGCTGACGAAGACAGGGACGGATACTGCACAGAGGACGGGGACTGCAATGACAACAACCCAAGCCAGAACCCGGGCATGAGCGAGATATGCAATGGCATCGACGATGACTGCGACGGCCAGATAGATGAGGGCATAGTGCTCATGGGCCAGAACCTGGGAGAGCCATGCAATGACTGGCCCGGAAGCGTGTGCAAGGGCAGCTGGGCGTGCAACTCCAGCGGAACAGGCCTTGTGTGCCTGCCAGAGAGCGGCATTCATCCCGGGAGCAGGAAAGAGGTATGCAACAACAAGCTGGATGATGACTGCGACGGCAGCATTGACGAGCAATATGAGATGGTAGGTGGTGAACAGCAGTCCGCATGCATTGAAGAGGACATATGGTGCATCGAGGGCCAGACAAGGACGTGTGGAGAGTGCAAGGACGGGAGGAGCTCATGTGTAAATGGCATATGGGGAAGATGTGTGGGAGCAAGGAAGCCCCAGGCCGAGGTATGCAACCGCATAGATGATGACTGTGACGGCATAATCGACAATGTCTATGGCAGGGGGTCTGTGGAGGACACGGGATGCCAGTGCTATGCAGGCGGGCGGCCCGTGATTGAGCGCTGCAATGGAATCGATGATGACTGTGATGGAGAGATTGATGAAGGGGTAATAGAATGCTGCGATGAAGGCAGCGCAAGAAACTGCGGAATCGATGTCGGGAAATGCAAGTTCGGAACCCAGACATGTGAGAAGGGCCGGTGGGGCGCGTGCACAGGCGAGGTGCCCCCTGAACTAAATGACCTGTGCTGCAATGGAATCGATGATGACTGTGACGGAGAAATTGATGAGGACTGCTCAGGGGTTGTCTGCAATGACTACAACGATACGGGTGTGTTCTATTGGAGCATGGTGGGAATGGGAGTTATGATTCTCATATGCGTGCTCATCTATACAGAGTTCGTAAAGAAAGAGAAGTGACCGCGCAGGACTAGTAGCCGTTCTCATCAGCGAAGTTTTCGGGTATCTTCTTGCCAGGCCTTTTGGCAGGGCCTGCGCTTATGATCATGCCGTCCCTGGCTACCATGGTTCTGATTCTGGTTTCCTTTTCTATCCAGGCAGCCTCACGCTCTGCCACGCCGTTCAGCATCCTCATTCCAAGGTGCTTTATGATAGCCTGGCCTGGTTTGGCCCCGGAAACCAGCTTCCTTGCGCCCTCTGTGTTCATGTGGCCTGGCCAGGCATCTGTCCTGGGCCTGAGGACGTTCATGATGAGGTAGTCGCAGTCCCCGAAGTGCTTCTCCATGCCGGGAAAGTATTCGCCGTCGCCTGTATAGCCTATTCTGAGGTCCTCTCCCTCGAGGACGAATCCCATGCCCTTATCATCCCCGTGTTTCGTCGGGGTTGCCGTGACCCTGACCCTGCCAACCATAATAGAGTCACTAGGCTTCATGATATCTATCCTGTCAAGCATCTTGCTGTGGTAACGGTCGAGAATGGGCGGGTGCTCCTTGTTGCCCCTGATGACCATGCTGTTTGATGCAAAGACACCGTTCTTTTTGGTGACGCCCCTTGTCATGCACTCTATGGCGACAACCGCATCATTGAAATGGTCCTGGTGCCTGTGCGACACCAGAACGCCTGTGAGGTCGCACAGGTTTACGCCGTGCTCCTTGGCCCTGACCAGGGCTCCCGGGCCAGGGTCGATGTGAATCTTCTCACCATCAAGTTCTATGACGAATCCCCCGCTGGCCCTGAGCTGCTTGAGGACGACCCATCTCCCCCCGCCAGTGCCCAGAAACGTAATCTTCATGGAACCACTTACCGGGCCTTCCTTACCATGGGGCCGCCCGGAGTGTCCTCAACAACGAAGCCCTTCTTTTTTATCGCGTCCCTTATCTTGTCGGCCTCACCGAAGTTCTTTTCCTTCCTCAGCTGCTCCCTCTCATTGGCCATGAGCATTATCTCATCAGGCACGCCTGAACCCATGGGAAGCTCATCGAGTCCCAGGCCCAAGACCCTGTCTATGTCAATCATGAACCCATAGGCCTTGCCTGCGTCTTCCCTGCTGAGCCTTCCGGCGTCCCTCTCCCTGTTCACCCTGGTTATCAGGGAGAATATGGCCGAGAGCGCATCGGATATCCCCAGGTCGTCATCCATTGCCTTCTCAAAATTCTCTCTTGTGTCCCTGATGATTCCGTCTATCCTGCTTCCCTTTACTGGTCCGGGTGGCTTGTGGCTGGCCATGTCCTGGACAAATGCCCTGATTTTGTTGAGTGTATTGGACGCTGCTTTGAGTCCCTTCTCTGTGAAGTTGAGCTTGGTTCTGTAGTGTGCTGATAGAAGGAGGTAGCGGATTGCAGTCGGGTCGTTGCCCTTCTTAAGCAGGTCCCTGAGGGTGAAGAAGTTTCCCAGGGACTTCGACATCTTCTTTCCCTCGACCAGGAGGTGCCTGGTATGCATCCAGTAGCGCACGAAGGTCTTGCCTGTCGCCCCCTCTGACTGGGCTATCTCGCAGTCGTGGTGGGGAAATATGTTGTCCTCCCCTCCCGTGTGTATGTCCAGGGTCTCTCCGAGCATCTTTATTGACATGACAGAGCACTCTATGTGCCACCCAGGATAGCCCCTTCCCCATGGGGAGTCCCACTGCATTGTGTGCCTGGGGTTGTGCACCCAGAGGGCAAAATCAAACGGGCCCCTCTTGTCAGGATTGTCCTCTACCCTGCCTCCTGCACCTGCCTTGAGGTTCTTGAGGGTGTTTCCTGAGAGTTTCCCGTACTCCGGAAAGGAGGTGACATCGAAATAGACAGAGTTGTTGGACACATAGGCATGGCCGTTCTTGATAAGCTTCTCTGCGAGTTTTATCATCTCCTTTACGTGTTCCGTGGCCTTGGGGTATGCCATTGCAGGCTTTATGTTTAGCTTTTTTATGTCCTCAAAGAACGCCCCTGCATAGAAGCTGGATATCTGCCAGGGGTCCTTCTTCTCCTCCCTGGCCTTCTTCTCTATCTTGTCCTCTCCTGTGGAATCAGCCACATCATCCATGGTCATGTGGCCGACATCGGTAAGGTTCATGACCTGGAGAACCCTGTAGCCCTTCCACTCGATGTATCTCCTGAGTATGTCTGCGAACACATAGGCCCGGAAATTGCCTATATGGGCATAATCATACACCGTGGGCCCGCAGTTGTATAGCCTGACCTCTCCCTTTCGGAGCGGCCTGAACACCTGCTTTTTTTTCGCCATCGTGTTATAGAACTTCAGTGCCATGTTTCCACCTTGAGTAATTATATAGTATCGGACAACTTTTTGGAATGATGTCCGATACGACTAGCAAAGGACACTTTCCAATTTGTTATGCCCTTCACTATAATAAGCGGGTTGCGTTAATATAAATATGGGGCTTTTCGAGAGGAAGGATAAGCAAAAAAAAGGGAAGCGCATTCTTCCCATCGAGATGAGAAGAAGGGTGTCTCTACCCTCACAGACCAGGCCAAGGTTAAAGCTCACGTCAAGGGAGTACAGGCTGTTCAAAAAGGCAGATAAGCGCAAACCCGGATGGTACGAGCGCCTGGCCAATGCATCCTCAAAAATTCTTTCCGTCAAGGCCAGCAGGAGCATGAGGGAGGACCTTGAGAAGGCCATAGCATTCAGCGGGCTGCGAATCACCCCCGACGGTGTGATGTCGCTCTTTGTCATGACGCTTATCTCCTTTACGATGGCAGGCGCTGTCCTTGCCATAAACAGCATTATATCAGGCGGCGGCATGATTATGATAGGAGCGGGCCTCCTCATAGCCGCCATGGGCCTACTCGTGGGATACTATTTCATAAGATACCCCATCAATCTCGTCAAGTCCATGAGGATTAAGGCATCCTCCCAGGTCGTGCTTGCCGTTCTCTATATGGTCATATCCATGAGGATCTCCCCGAACCTGGAGAGGGCGCTCTCTTTTGCGGCGTCCAATGTGTCAGGCGAGCTTGCCTGGGACATGAGGAGACTTATATGGGACATCGAGATGAGGAAATACTATTCTGCAAACGACGCGCTCACCGATTACATAGCAAAATGGAAGTCCGAGAACGAGGAGTTTGCCGAGGCCCTCAGGCTGATAAGGGACTCGGCGCATCACACCCCTGAGAGGGCCATGGGGGTGCTTGACCAGGCACTGGACGTGATACTCGATGGCACCAAGACCAGGATGAAGCATTATGCTCAGGACCTGAGGATGCCTATCATGGTCATCCACATGATGGGTATAGTCCTTCCCATACTAGGGACCATCATGGCCCCGCTTGCCGCTGTGTTCATGTCAGACATGGTTGGCCCAATCCACTTCATAATAGGCTACAATATAGTCCTGCCCATCACGATATTGTGGTTCATCAAGAACGCCCTGAGCAGGCGGCCCATGACGTTCTCCCAGGTGGACATCTCTGTGATTCCAGATATCCCAAAAGAGGGAACGTACAGAACAGGCAAGATGAACATACCTGTGCTGCCGCTGGCTGTGATAGTCTTCGTGGCCATAGCGGCGTTCCCCATAATGTTCTTCTCCCAGAACTATGGCCTGCTCTTTCCAGACCCAGACGAATCTGTTGTGCACGGGACATTCGAGCTGCTGATGTCCATGCTGATAGTGCTTGGGCTGGCGCTCAGCATGTCACTGTATTTTGTGCTCTCTAACATGCAGCGGTACCGGATACAGTCCAAGATACAGAAGACCGAAGGCGAGTTCGAGCTGGCGATGTTCCAGCTCGGGAACAGGATTTCCGGGGGGACCCCCACAGAGCTTGCTGTGGAGAAATGTGTGGGCGACATGAAGGACCTCGAGATTGCGGGCCTGTTCAGGCTCACCCTCAGGAACATGCGCAACCTGGGCATGACGTTCGAGGGAGCGCTCTTTGACAAGAAATGGGGCTCCCTGCTCTACTATCCCTCCAGGCTCATAGGGAACATAATGCTCGCGGTGACGGACACAGCCAGGACAGGCCTAAGATATGCTGCCGAGAGCATGCTGAGGATAGCCCGCTACCTCAAGAACATCAGGGAAACCCAGGAATATATCAGGGACATACTCTCTGAAACGACATCGAGCATGAAGTTCCAGGCCTATTTCCTCACCCCTATGATAACCGGGCTGATAGTGTCCATGTCCTCGGTGATAGTCCTGGTGCTTGACACGCTCGGGGAGTACCTGGACAGCGTCAATATGGGAAGCGCCATGGGCATGGGGGACTTCGCCACGGCATTCAATATGAAGGCCGGCATCTCGCCAGAGGTGTTCCAGCTCATTGTGGGAATCTATCTCATAGAGGTCGTGATGATACTGGGAATCTTTCTCACCAAGATAAGCGAGGGCGATAACAAGATATCCCAGTGGTACAGTGTGGGCAGCATGCTTGCGGTATCTGTGGTGATATACTTTGTTGTGGCATTCATATCGAGCGAGATATTTGCCGGCCTGATAAAGTCCGCGCTTGAAGGCCTGATCATGTCGTAGCAATAGCTCCCGGATAGAGCGTTCTATTCGATTTCAACCCCGGGCATGACCCACTTGCCAGAGAGCCGCTTCCTGTTCTCCCTCACCATCTGTCCAGAGAGTCCCCTCTTTGCGTCGGCATCTGTGAAGCCAAGGAGCCTTCCCATGGCAATGAGCTCTGACGGGGACCTCATGTCCCAGGGGTCCCTTGCACCTGACGCCAGGACAAAGGGAGCGCCAAACCTTCTGACCGCCCTGGCAGCCTCGGACATGGCAGAGAACTCCTGTATCCTCCCGAGCCTGTATGAGCACATGAGCTGGTTGAAGTCAAAACATATGGCTACGTTGTTCTTCTTGGCCAGCCTGGCCAGCACATGGTTTATGCCGCATCTGCCGTTGATGGCATGCCCGACAAGGATATCGGTCTCGGGTGTTTCAACGGCTGCCCTGTTCAGCTCCGGCGTGCCCCCGCAGACCACAACAACATCAGCAGCCTTTCTCACGCTGGCCACGTGTTTCCTTATCTGTTCGTGCATCTCGGTCTTTACCTCGACGCCAAGGGCCAGGCGGGGCTTCGTTCTCCAGTCACGCTTTTCCCTGAACTTCCCGAGCCTGGTCAGGTCCTCTACTGGAACGACCAGGCACACCATGCCCAGACCGAGCTTCCTGCCCATTTCCAGAACCCTCTCAACATCAGCCGTCCTCACGCATAGGTCTGCATAATCCATGAATCCACCATTCCTGTGATGGGAGCTGGCCGGATAAGTTATAGCAAAGGACATAACAGACTTGAAATTGTCCTTTGCTGGTCGTATCGGACATCAGTCCAAAAAGTCTTGTCCGATACTATAATAACTGAACCCCCCATATGAATATTATGGGATTGGCTGATAAAAAGGAAGCGCTCATAAAGAGCCTCAGGAAGGAGGGCTGTCTGAAGAGTCCTGGTGTAATCAGGGCGTTCATGGAGATTCCCAGGGAGGGTTTCGTCAGGCCTGAGGACAGGCCCTGGGCCTATTCTGACCACCCCCTCCACATAGGCTCGGGCCAGACGATTTCGGCGCCGCACATGGTCGGGATTATGACATCATTACTCGAACCCGAGAAGACCGACAGGGTCCTTGAGATAGGGGCGGGTTCGGGATACCAGGCAGCCATATTATCCAGGCTGGTGGAACGTGTCTATACAGTGGAGCTTGAAAAAGAGCTCGCTGACCTGGCCAGGAGGAACCTCAAGAGAGCCGGAATAGGCAATGTCAGGGTTGTCCATGGAGACGGCTCCCTCGGTCTTCAGGAGCACGCGCCATATGACAAGATAATGGTTACATGCGCAACCGACAGGCTATATCCTGCATGGAAGGAGCAGCTCAGGGAGGGCGGAATTCTCCTTGCGCCCGTGGGTTCTGGATACCACCAGGAACTTACACTGGCAGTCAAGAGAAAGGGCGGCTTCAGGACAAAACACGTGCTTTCCTGTGTATTTGTCCCGCTGAGGCACTGACTACATGACAGGAAGGCAACAGGGCAGAAAACAGGACCGCCTATCCATCATCCGGAACAGGCGCGCTTGACATGATTTCCCCCACGGTCTTGGGAGAGTTCAGAAGCACTACCTCGCCGTGGCCGGGAAGCATCCTCTTTACCTTGATACTGGACAGCCTGTCCAGAGACGCATTCATCTGCTCATCGTTTCCGCCGGGCATGTCTGTCCTGCCCATGCCGTCAGAGAGCACAGTGTCGCCAGTGAAGAGCGTCATGGTCTTGCTGTCATAGAGGCATATCGAGCCAGGTGTGTGGCCAGGGGTATGTATCACCTCGAGTTCCATTCCTCCAGCGCTTATGACGTCCCCCTCCTTCAGGCGGGTCTTGACCTCTCTGGGCTTGAGACTGCCGTCAAAGAACTCCGCATAGCTCATCTTGGAGTCCCCCTTCTCAACGACATCAGCGTCTGCGTCATGTATCGCAATATCCGCATTTATGAAATAGCCGTTCCCCCCTATGTGATCGAAATGGCTGTGGGTATTGATAATGCACTTGATGTCATTGAGGCTCATTTTGAGCATCTTCATCATCTGGTAGAGCCTGGTGAAATTGAGACCTGTCCCAGAATCTATTGCTGTGTCACCTATGATGTATATATTGGAGTCTAGGTCGGATAGTTGAATAAGGGTGACGTCGCCCATCTTCTTGATGCCGCCCATATTATTTATTTGTCTGCAAAAGAATTTAAAAGATAAGTGTTTTAGGGGAGATTTCCCCATGTTCATCACCGAGGGCGCAAGAATGTGCACGCGGCACATGAAACGAATGCTAGGGGCAGTCACTGGAGAGCCTGTTCCTGAACCAGGAGGTTAGCCTGGTCTGGAGCCTGTCGTTCTCCATAAGCTCTGCGGGGACCCATGATCTCCTTATGAAATTCGGGAACTGCTTGTTCCTGCTTATCCACTCACTCAGCCACTCCTTGGTCACGGGATCGCTGGGATAGCCAGAACCCAGGTTGCCGTGCTCCTCCCTGAGCTTGGCAATCTCTCTGTCCCTCTCGACCTTGGCCATTATGGAGGCCGCCGCGACTATGGGATAGTTGAGATCTGCCTTGTGCTCCAGGACTATCTCTGGTTCGTGCTGTATCATTTTCTCCAGGAACTTTTTGAACTTGAATAGGTTGATGTCAGGCGAGTCTATATAGACCTTGTCTGGCCTGAGGAAGCTTGCCACCTCGGCCATCTTGACGCCCTCTATCTGGTTGAGGTTCATGCCACCCCTTCGGTGGGAATCTATCTTGCAGGCACCCACCTTGAGAATCACGATATCCTTGGCTGTCTTCTCAATGGCCTGGGCCAGCACCTCCCTCCTGGCAGGGGTAAGAAGCTTTGAGTCCTTTACGCCCATCTTTCTGAGAAGGGACTCGGTTTTCTTGTCGCAACTGACTCCCGCAACCACCAGGGGCCCGGCAACTGCGCCGCGGCCCGCCTCGTCAATGCCTGCTATAATGATGTCTGGCATGGTAAGGTATTGTGTTGCAAATTATAAATAGGTGGATTCATCGGCTACCATATTATCATTTTCTCTATAAAAGAAATTAGAAATGATATAAGGCAGTCTCTTTTACAATTAATTATGGAATTAAAAATTCCTTCAAAAACAACCCCAGGTTTTGCAGAATTTATATGAATTAAAACTTATTAGAGATCTGTTTGGCGTTGAACCAAGAATCTCTAAAAGAAAAGGGAAAACTACTGATATAAGAACTTTTCATAGAAATATTGTCAGGTTCTTAATAGATAACGTTGGGATGGCAACTGCACCGAAAGGGGATAGAGCCAGAATACCAGGTTTTTATATTGATTCTGTGCATGTGCTTGATGTTTTGAGGGGGTGTTTTGATACTGATGGAAGTGTGGTCTTGGCTAACAATAATGGCATTCTTTACCCAAGGATTGAAATAAAGATTTGCCAATCACCAATGCAAAATCAAATAATAAAGATACTGAAAAGCAATGGGTTTAGATTCGGAGTATATGATTTAGGTAATGGACATGTCAGGATTCAAATGAATGGTAAGAAACAACTCAGGAAATGGAGCAATGAAATAGGATTCAGCAACCCTAAACATTATCGTAAAGCCGAAAAAATAAAATAGCGGGAGGTGGAGACTCAGCTTTTCTGGAGGTTTTCACCCCAGAAGTGCATTTGAATTCGGCAACGGTCTTTTACAAGACCGCCTCCACCGACCTCTGGGTTATGAGCCTTTCACAAACACTTTCACATTTTCCGTAAAAGGGTTTTCAGCGAGCACTCCAGGCTGCTCCATCCCGCTATTCTATCCAGAGAATTAACTCCTAGGCTTTTAAATGTGTTTGGGCGGGATTATCCTAAGAGGCCCTTCTTTTTCATGAGCTGGAAGGGATAACCACGCTTCTCAATGCTTGAGGTGTCCAGGTCAAGGGTCCTGGCGAATTCCAGAAGCCTCTCTCTGGTGGTGTCCACGCCTCCGAAGTCCTTCAGAGCCTCTATCTCTATAAAATAGCCCAAGTATTTGACCGTATCCAGGGAAATCCCGAATTCATCGTTATAGACAAAGATTTCGCGGTGTTTCTCCACCGTGACCAGCTCCCCGAAGTTAAGAACCGAGAACATCCTCTCCAGTTGCTCAGGCTTTTCAATCACGGTCTCGAACTCATCGCAGTGTGTGGTGTCCTCAGAGTTCTCTGGGTACCAGTGCTTGTAGTTCAGGATGGCCTTGTTTCCCCTTCTCCTCACACTGAGCCATTCGAACGGGAACTGCGGCTCCATAAAATTCCGGTGTGCCGGAGTGAAGTATGTATCGCTCTGCTGAGATGTTTTCATGAACTTGGCAATCTTGTTAAGCTTTTCTCTCAACCGAAGGAAGCTGTCCTCATCAAGGGCAATCTTGATTTCAATCTCGGTGTTTTCATAGGCCATGTTATCAAAAATCATCCCTTCTGCCCGACATTC
>DAOVFN010000096.1 GCA_030672885.1 Candidatus Aenigmatarchaeota archaeon
AGCAGCCTCCGGCGAAGTTACCAGGGTGCAGAGCATTGCGACAGGCTACGGCAAAAATGTGATTATAACACATGAAGATTCCCTTGGCGCTAATTATCAGACCCTATATGGCCACCTCAAGGAGATAAAAGTCAAAGAGGGTCAGAAGGTAAATCAAGGTGATATGATAGGCATATCCGGCAGCACAGGAAAATCAACCGGCCCCCACCTCCACTTCGAGTTCAGAAAGAACAATGTTCCCATAGACCCGTGCAAATACGTGAAAGACGCGCCTTCAGGATGCTCTGTCAAAAACACATGTACAGTAGAATATACAGCATATGAGGCGAGCTACGTCACCCAGGTACCCATACCTGGCTCACAACATGGGAGGTTAAAGGAAACTGTGGGGTTGGTAATGTGATGAAGGGAACAGCTTTGTTTGCAGCTGTAATGATTCTGGGAATCATGGTAGCCCTCGCAGTGGGCTTTGGCGTCAGGCTGAACCTCTTCGGGGGTGGTGAGGGGGCTGTCCACAAAACCAGCCTGCAATCCAATATCTATACCGCCGGGAATGCCCTGGATGCCGCCAGGCTCTACATGGAGACCTCGCTCGGCTATTCTGTCTACCAGGCCTGCCATGACACCCTGGCCAGGGAAGACATCCCTGAACAAGAATTCCTTAACGAACTCGAATCCACTACAGAAACCTACCTGAACAGATATGCTGATGAGAACTATGCCTTCCTCTATGACTACAGGGTAATCATCCCCAAATACTCTGCGAGCATAACAGCACCCGACCCTTCTAAGCTGGTAGTTAGCGCCGTTCCCTCTGACGAGATGACCATCTCTGCGAGCCCTGAATCAGGCGAGAGCGTAACCCTCCAGGCCTCTGCAGACGTATCAGGCGAATACGACATACCCTGCTACTCGCTCTTTCTCAAGGGCCAGGAACTGAATTCCCATATCAAAGATTCCCTGGAGAACGCCCTGAAATCTGCAGTGGCGCCTATATCAGAAAAAATCCAGAATTCCCAAACAGGCTGCAACACAGTAGGAATATGCGATGACCTTACAGAGGAACTAAAGGGAAATCTAAAGCCCAGCGTTCCTGCAGATGAAAAGTATAAAATAACCTCAGAGATTACGGACGCATCGGTCGTTATTACAAGCATAGATAGCGGCAAGATAACAGGTTACAGGGCCGCAGCCACCCAGAGAGTAACAATCAGCGAGAGAGACACGCCCAAGGAACACTACTACCCTGTCTGGAACGGCAGTAAGATAACCTTTGACAACCTCAAGCTGATTTTCACCAACAAGGCCTCAAATACATTCTGACAACCGTTTCCCCAGCCCCACCTTCTCCCTTCCGGACTTTATGGTCCCCGACACCCTCACGCTCTGGAATATCACCCTCTGGTCCCCTATCTGGTGTATCAGGCCCATGGCTACCTTGACGGCGTCCACACACTTGGGCGACACCTGCACAAACCCTGTCTGCTCCTTCTGCCTCCAGAGGTTCCTCACAATCCTCACATTGGCCTTTGCAAGCCCTGCCTCCCCAATCCAACGGGTCATGGAATTCCAGAGCGCGTCTCTCACTGTCCTGTAATCCACGCCCTGCTCAGAAATAACCCTGAAGATGACATACCGTTTCTTCTCCCTCATGCTTGGCAGCCTCTTCATCTTCATGATAATCACGTGCCTCTACATAACCACAGAACATCCAATCTGGTTGGGCATATCTTTCAAACAGACATTATAGCAGTTAACCATCTGTTTAAAATAATTTATAACATCGCTATAAATAAGGTCCATGGACTACACCAGGCTCTCGGTCTCTGATTTCATAACCCGGGCCGGCTCAGGTTCCATTGACCTGAGGGATTTCTATTCCCGCATGTTCAAGCGCCTCAAAGAGCTCAACAAAACCTACAACGTATTCGTGACCCTTGCAGAGGAACATGACATCCTTGATGCAAAATCGGCCCGCAAACCCTCCGGAACCCTGGCGGGCCTCCCTGTCTCGCTCAAGGACAACATCTGCTCCGAGGGCCTTCAGGCCACGGCAGGCTCCCGCATCCTTGAGGGATACGAACCCCCGTTTGACAGCACCGTGGCCGCAAGACTCAAGTCCCGGGGCGGGGTGATAGTGGGCAAGACCCAGATGGACGAGTTCGGCTTTGGCTGGGCCTCCACCAATTCCGGCTGGAAGATACCCAAGAACCCCCGCGACCCGACCAGGGTGACTGGCGGCTCATCCGGCGGCGCGGCCGCCCTTGTTGCGGCCCTGGATTATCCCCACCTAGCCCTTGGCCAGTCCACGGGCGGCTCCCTATCGAACCCTGCCTCATTCTGCGGCGTCGTGGGGCTCACTCCCACATACGGCCTCGTGAGCCGCTACGGCCTCATAGACTACGGCAACTCCCTTGACAAAATCGGCCCCATCGCAGGGACTGTCCGGGATGCCGCTCTCATGCTCTCTGCGATAGCGGGTCATGACCCCAGGGACCCCACCACTGCCCAGAAACCCCCGGGGGATTATCACAGCAAGCTCAAATCTTCTTTCAGGAACCTCAGGATAGGCATACCCAGGGAATACTTTGGCGAGGGCGTGGAACCCCGGGTCTCCGAACGTGTATGGTCGGCCATCAAGAAACTCGAATCCCTCGGTGCCACATGCAAAGAAATCTCCCTGCCCATGACCCCTGATGCCATAGCAATCTATTACATAATAGCCACATCCGAAGCCAGCACCAACCTTGCCAGGTTCTGCGGCCTGAGGTACGGCGCAGAGGAACCCATTGAAGGAGACTTCAACGAATACTTCTCCAAAGTAAGGAGCAAATACCTGGGACAGGAGGCCAAGCGGAGAATCATCCTCGGAACATACTCAAGGATGGCCGGCTACAGGGACCAGTACTACCTCAAGGCCATGCGGGCCAGGACCCTGCTGATACAGGAATTCAGGAAGGCATTCAGGACCTGCGACGTCCTCGCTGCCCCTGCCATGCCCTGCATCGCCCCCCGGTTTAAGGAAACCGAGTCCATGTCACCCCTCCAGAACTACATGATGGACATCCTCACAGTGGCCCCGAACCTTGCGGGCATCCCCACCATAAGCGTGCCCTGCGGAACCGCGGAGTCCATGCCTGTGGGCCTGCACCTCATGGCTGGCCACTTCAACGAACAGGCCCTGCTCAACACCGCGCATTCTTATGAGAAGAGCATATGACTATACCCTTAAACCGAATCCATCTCTAAAAGCCGGGAATCTGTTTTATCAGCGATATGCTTCATGAAATCTTTCCATGCAGAATCAGAATCCAGTTCCACAGCCCCAAGTATGTACCTGAAACAATCACCGTACCTCTCCATGATATCTTCTATAATATCTCCATCATGGACATCTGACATAAACCTCTCCTCCAGAACACCAGCAACCCAATCTATGTCCTTATTGAACACCCCTGATAACACATCTGCAAACACAGACAGGTCTGTAGCTCTCTTTGATTCTGT
>DAOVFN010000058.1 GCA_030672885.1 Candidatus Aenigmatarchaeota archaeon
ATATCTTTGGTGTGACGAAAAGATAATTATTCATTGCCCGCATAGTGTATTCACATGCCACGTCTTCAAGACTATCATTGAATCTAAATATGTCTTTTATGCGATATCGAGGAGGATTTTCTTGGCTTATCCCTACCCTTACACCAAAATTGCTGAATTCTGAGTTAAGAAGATCACAGATACCTTTTCTTGGCAGAAGTGTGTTTTCTTCGAAATCCTGATTATAATATATGACATGATTAATATTTGCAGCAATCTCGTCAATCCCATAAGTTCTATAATTTCTGTTACTAAGATATGCCAGTGAATTCAGAAAATGAAATTCAGTGAAAACTATCTGGTCCCTGACTTCACAAAATTCCCTTAAAGCATAATTTCTATTTTTTGGATTTTCTTTTGTTGGGATACTATTTAATCTGTCTGCTCCCAATAAAATATCATCCCTTGTCCAGTATCTTATTCCTGGTTGTGACTGGCTATTTTTTATTAAGGGTTCATTTTCTGAGACTAATTCAATATCCCCATTTTTTTCCCTCTTTTCCTTCCAAGCTTTATATTCAGACAGAGAAACCAATTCGGAATCCAAGCAAAAATCGGAAATAAGAAAATCATAGGCTTCTCTACCATTGCTTGCTCCTCTATATGCAGGTGCTTTGTTTTCCACCCAATCAAACATTCTTGCATAATAGTCATTAATTTGTTTCATTGTTTTCCTCCATAGAATAGTGAAATTTTTTAAGCGGAATATTTTCCCCATTTCTAATAAAACCAAGGTATTATTTTTTGGTTGTTTTCATATAATCGGTATGCTCCTGACCAAACTCTTCAATCATCGTTTTTTCTTACCTCTATTTATTTTATTATGCGGAATTAGTTTGCCATAAGGAGAAACTTTTGGATTATTCAGAAAACTATCCAACTTTCTAATGGTGTATTCCGAAAAAGTGTGCTCTAACTTGTGTGCCTCTTCATGAATCCGGTTTAAATTACAATTTAAAACATTCTTAAGAAAAACTTCAATAACTCTATGATTGTGCATAACCCTCATTGCTTCTTTTAGTCCTTTTTTCGTAAAATGGATGTTTGAATACGGTTTTGCTTTTAAGTATTTTTTAGAGATTAATTTTGTTATCATTTTAGAAACACTCGGCTTAGAGATTTTTAGCTCTTTGGCAATATCTATTGATTTAACTCCCTTGGATTCATCCTCCTGTTTCTCATAAAGAAAGTATATTGTTCTTAAATAGTCTTCAGTGGATATGTTCATCATGATAAGATGAAAGTATAACTATTTAAAGCTTTCGAAAAGTTAGCCATAACCAACTTATAATGACTTCCACATTGAATTCCTTTGTGAAAGTCCTTCTCCTTTTCATTCTTACACCCCTGGTATTGTTGCTTAACTTTCTGTTCACTTTCAGGGGTGCAGTACAATGAACCCGACCTGGAAATGGGAACAAAGAATCAGGCGCCTGATTATGCAACGCTCACTACTTCTTCCTGAGGAATCCCTTATATGTGTCACTGTACAGCTGCGTGCTCTCCAGTTCCTTTGCCTTTCTTCTGTACTGGTCATCATGTATCTTCCTGCCGGTCTTCTCTTCCCATTTCTTTATTGGGATTCCCTGCGAGTGCTGGCCCTTGTCCCTGTACCACTCTGGTATCACATTGAACGCACAGAACGGAACAATCCTCCCGTCTGTCATTGCATAGTGGATGCAGCACCTCTTCACCCTCTCTATGTCGTAGTTATAGAGATCCTGGAAATGCATCATGCCCACGAACATGCTCTTTTGGTGGAACTTTCCCAGCGCACCATAGTCATGCTTGACCAGGGCGTTGTATATAATCTTGCCTATGCTGAAGCCCTCGGGGGATTTGTCCTTGTCTATAAAAGAGTTTATCTTGAAGAGCAGCTTTGTGCCTGTAGTGAGCTTGCCCACGCCCCGGCTGGCCCTGTTCCCCTTCTGTTTGAGCGCATCCCCGAGGCCGTCCAGGTACTCCAGGAATCCCTCAACATCCACGAACCTTGTGATGGGAACCATCCTTCCCTTCTCATTGAATATATATGTGCCCATGCCGCATGCGAAATGCGAGCCCAGGTCATACTCAGGCTTCCCTGTCATGCCCTCCACAAAGTTGGTTATCCTGAGCATGCTCGGAACAGGATAGAAGTCTTCCTTGCCCACCTGCCCATTTGTCTGCTCCTCAATCTTCCTTATCACATCAGGAATGGTTATCCTCTGCTTCTCCCGCTCCTTTCTTGGCATCATGCCAACCAGGGAGACTGGCTGAAGGTTCACTCCCCTCACGATATCACTGTTCTTGAACCCGAACCTGAGCATGTCTCCCAGCTCCCTATCATTCAGCCCCCCTATGACAGTGGGGACCAGGACCACCCCTATTCCGGCCGCCCTGCAGTTCTTGAGCACGCCGGGGATTTCCCAGTGATTCTTGATATTGGTCTTTGGTGTCAAGCCATCGAATGAGAGATATAGCGTGTTTACCCCGGCATCCCTTATCTTCCTGGTAAGCTCCACATCCTGGGATATCTTTATTCCGTTCGTATTGAGCTGGACATGGTCGAATCCTTCATTCTTGCACATCCTGATAATATCAATGAGATCCTCTCTCATGGTGGGCTCCCCCCCTGTTAGCTGTACTGCATTGCAGGGAACCGGCTTCTCGCTCCTGAGCCTGCTGAGCATCTCCCTTATCTGGCCCATGCTGGGCTCATATATGTAACCCAGCCTCTCGGCATAGAAGAAACAATAGAAGCAGTTCCTGTCACACCTCGTGGTGAGCACGATATTGGCCAGTGCTGTGTGGCTCTTGTGGTTCCTGCACAGGCCGCAGTCCCTGGGGCATACGGGATTCTCCTTGGTCACGTTTGGATTATGGATACCCTTTGCGTCCCTGGCCCACTTCTCTGCCCGCTTATATAATTCATAATCCCCCCAGTAGAGGTCCTCAAACGTGCCGTGCTTCTCGCATGCCTTGCGAATCCATACCTTGCCATCCCGCTCAAAGATGTCCGCCCCTATGGTCTTCAGGCATTCAGGGCATAGCGAGGCGGTTCTCTTTATGTGGTGCTCCTCTGATTTGTTCTTGGATGTCATGATATCACAACTTTTAATGATTATTAAAAGCATCGAATATTTAAATATGTCCCCTGAAGCTTAAATATGCCAGAACAATCGCACAAAAACATCCAAGAGAGGATATATTCCATGTTTGCAGAGGTGGCCCGCACAATAGGATACTCGCCCATCCATGGCAGGATAATAGGGGCCCTTCTCGTGAACGGCGGGGAGATGTCCCTTCAGGAAACGTCCAGGGAGACCGGCTATTCCATATCCATGGTATCCCTCAGCCTGGACCTCCTGGAGGCCATGAGCATAATAAGGAAGACCAAGAAACCCGGTGACCGGAACCTCTATATCTCTCTCCAGGATGACCTTCTGGGCATGCTTAAGAACGTCATAGTCATGCGGATAAAGAAGTCCATAGATGCCGTCATGGAGGATTTCAGGAACAGCCAGGATGAGATAGAACGCCTTCCCTCTGGGAAGAGGGACAAGGTAAGGAACTCTATAGATATCCTGGAGGGCGAGATAAAGAGGCTTGAGAAATACGTGGACATCCTGTCCAGGACAAGGCTTCCCTGAGGGCTGGGCTGCTCCATGGTTTTTCATGTCCATGTTGCCACCTCCTCTGCTTGATGTTTGCAAAAGGTTTCATGTTATCATGGAAATCCCTTTGTTCGCCAGGAAAGCTTAAATACTTAAGGAAGCAATACAAAAGATTAGCATGACTCTTCCTGTGATGCACACGGGACCCAAAGTGTACATGATGATTATATATTAGCTGCTGAAAAGTGATGTTATATGATTATACCCATAAGATGCATAACATGCGGCAAGCCAGTGGGCCACCTTTGGGGTGCCTACCAGGCCGGAGTCAAGAAGGGAAGGACACCCAAGGCCATGCTGGACTCCCTAGGCATCGAGAGATACTGCTGCAGGTCACTCTTTCTCACCCACAAAGACCTCATTGCCGAGGTTGGAGCCTTCAAGCGCTGACTCCTTTTTGCATGAGAGCCCCATCAATATCTGGCGGGGCGCATGAAACGTGCGATTCTTACGGGAGCTGCCGCTAGCAAGATAACAATATCCCCCACTCAGGGGGAACAAGTATTGCTTATTCAAGCTCTTTTCTTGACAGTATCGCTATGGGGGAATGGAAATTCTCTTTCTCCATCCCTATCAGGAATTTCACACCCTTCCTCTTGGCAATCTCATTGAGCCTGAAATTCACCCTGCCGTCGAATACGACTGCGTGCGGTTCCTCTATTATCCTTAACGTACCCTCCAGCTCAGATACAGGAACCTTGCCCAGAAGCTCATCCTTTTCATTGAAGATGCATGCGGCCCTTGAGCCGACAAGCCCGTCAATGGTCTTCTTGAACAGATTCTTCTCACTGTCGCCCAGCATGTGCCTGGGGGTTCTTTCTCTGTCATCCCTTCTTGAGAACCCATCCCTTCTGGGACCCCTGGAGCTGTCACTTCTTCTTGGGAATGCATCCCTTCTGGGGGGGCTCCTTGTCATGTCCCTCCTGCCAGGCCTGGGGGAAGGTGGCCCTGAAGGCTCCCTCGCTGTTTTAGTATCAGGCTCCTTGCTGACTTCTTCCTTTACATGGACCCGGCTCTTCTGTGCCGCACCCCGCTTTTCGCCAAAGAACTGGTCGGCAGGGACCTTTTCCCTGAGGGCCTTGTATGCCTCTTTCTGGGTAAGCTCCTCGACTTCCTTGCCTTCCGGGGCAATCGCAATATAGTCAATGTCAGTTATCTGCATTGCCTCCTTGGCTATGAGATGGCCTCCCCTGTCACCGTCCACGAACAGCGTAGTTGTCTTCTTCTTGGCCAG
>DAOVFN010000056.1 GCA_030672885.1 Candidatus Aenigmatarchaeota archaeon
CAAGCTTGCGGGGGCAGAAGAATCAAGGTTGCATATCAATGATATCATCGGGGATAAGAAAATCTTGGATGATTTTCAGATTTTGGCTTTTCCAGGAGGGTTCTCATTCGGTGATGATATCGCATCCGGAAGAGTTCTTGCCAACAAAATAAAGTATAACCTGTTTGAGCCCCTTGAGTCGTTTATTTCCCCGGGCAAACTCATAATTGGCATTTGCAACGGATTCCAAGCGATGGTGAAGCTCGGGTTGCTTCCTGGCTTTAAAGGAAAATACATGAAGTCGCAGGAAACCACACTGACGTTCAATGATTCAGGAAGGTTTGAGGACAGATGGGTCTACCTCAAAACAAACGGCAAGTCAAATTGCATATTCACAAAAGGCATAGAAAAGCTCTATCTGCCGGTCAGGCACGGGGAAGGCAGGTTCATTGCAGATTCGCAGGAAACCCTGAACATGCTTCTAAGACAAGGACAGGTAGTGGTTCAATATACGGATCCTCAGGGAACACCGACTCAGGATTATCCATGGAATCCGAATGGTTCAATCAACGGAATTGCCGGAATCTGTGACGAAACAGGAAGGGTATTCGGCATGATGCCTCATCCTGAAGCATTCCTGCATAGAACAAACCATCCGAGATGGACAAGGGAGGAACTTCCCGAAGAGGGCCAGGGCCTTGCGGTATTCAGGAACGCGGTTGAATACGTGAACAAAGAGCTCTGAGTCCTCTGGAACAATATGGGCATTTAAAGTTTCATCCAGAGTTATATCTTAATCACGTGGTTTCATGGCACAAAAAATCGGCGTTCTCGGGATATCCTATGGCGTGAGAGCAGTGGCGATGATGGATGCCATAGCCAACAGCCCTGGATATGATGCCACCATCCATGTTTACGACAAGCAGAAGAACCCCTTCAACTACAGGCTTGCTCAAGATACAGGCGGTGAACACACAGTCGGCGACCTCAAGGATGTGGATGCCATAGTCGATTTTGCAAAGACCCTGCCAAAGGGCAAGGTAGATTTCGCCGTAGTGGGCCCAGAGGACCCCATAATCGCAGGCGTCAAGGACAGGCTCGAGCAAGAGACAGGAATCATCACGCTCTGTCCCAGCCAGGAATACGCTGTCGAGGAAAGCAAAATCCTGCAGAGAGAATTGATAGCAAAAGCCTGTCCTGATGCAAACCCTGAATACGCTCTATTTACAAGAAAGCATTATGGAGGTCTGGATGAAACTGATACAAAGAATGGCTTCTTGGAGTGGTATCGCAATCTGAATGGCATGGTCGCGATAAAGCCTGACAAACCAGGACACGGAGCAGGCGTTGTTGTGGCAGGTGACCATTTCGATCCAGAGAACGAAGAAGAGCCATTCAAGTTATTCATGAAGAACCTCGATGGTGGAGATGTGATGGTTGAAGAGGCCCTAAACCTTGAAGAGTTCAGCGGCCAGTACCTAAGTGATGGCAATATGCTCGTAGAGGCCCCTTATACCCGTGACTTCAAGAGACGGCTTGATGGCGACAAGGGACTGAACACCGGTGGCATGGCGACCCTCAAGGGTGTTGGTGACATCCTCCCGTTCATGACTCAGGATGACAGAGACCTGGCATTGGATTATGCGAACAAGATATTCAGCTACCTCAAGGGCGGAGAGACAAGGAACCCTGGACTGCTGGGAGTGCCCATGTACATTGCATATGCTATCACAGACAAGGGACTCAAGATACTCGAGATAAACTCCAGGTTCGGGGATCCAGAGGGACCCATAGTAGTCCCGCTTTCAGAGATGCCTTTTGCAGAGGTATGTATGCGGATGAGGGAGGGTGACCTCATACCTTTCAGTTTTGACCAGAGAGCCGGTCTGCTCCTTTACAAGGTACCTCCAAACTACGGAGGGGTTGATGCCGCATTCGATGACAGAATGGTTGATCTGTCAAGAGCAGAGAGGGCAGCAAGAGAGATGGCCGGCAGTGAGGGCAAGCAGAGTCTTCTCATCTACCCCGGTTCCATGGAGATTGGGGATGACGGGATGAACTATGCACTCTCATCAAGGACAGTTGCATCAATCGGATATGGCGATTCCATTGAGGAAGCTGCCGAAATATCTTCCAGTGGAATCACATCCATTGATGATGGCGGGCTTGCCTATAGAAACGACCCTTTTGATATGGACTACTGGAAAGGGGTCATGAAACATGCTGATGAGCTGAGAGCAAAGGCAGCGTCAAGATAATAGCTATTGGAGAGGTATTGGATGAACCGAATATATACCCCGAGACCAGGAGAGCCCATGAAGGTTGCTTTCATGTTCTCTGGTGGTGCAACCGGACTTAAGACCACAATCGAAGACAATCCTCTGAACAGAGAACTGTATGACGTTGATTTTTGCTTTACAAACAAACCAGACTGCAAAGGTGCTAATATTGCAAGGGACTATGGTATTTCGCTTGAAGTATTGGAATATGGAAAGTATAAAGAGAGATATCCTGACATCGAGAAAAGAAGAAAGGCATACTTTTCTGATGTGAATAATATCATGAATGATGCCGGTCCGGATGTTATAGTGACTTCAGGTTTCATGCTTATTGCAGTAGACCCCTTTGTAAGTGATTGGTACGGAAGGATCATGAATGGCCACCCAGCAAAGACCTATGTTTTGGCAGGCCCTAAAGGTGATATGGTTTCAGTTGGTGACATGCAATCCGAAAAAGTCGAAAGGGAGTTTCACCAGAAAGGATACAAAAGGAAGTTTATAGGAGATAATGCCGTATACGATGCAGTCGTTGCTGGCCAAAATGAAGTTAAGACCGCTGTTTTTTTTCCTTGACCACGGAGAGGATACTGGCCCTAATATAGTTCACTCAAAAGCCTTACGAATAGACAGAGAATATACTGATTCATTATTGGCAGGAGATGATATTGGTGCTGTTGAAGAATATGCAAGCAGTCTTCAGGAAAGGCTCAAATATGATGGCGATGGTCCTGCAATAAGAAAGGCCATTGAACTGACAGCCTTGGGTAAATTGGGATTAGACGACAGAACTGTTTATCTTGAAGGAGAGCCTCTCCCTTACAAGGGATTTCAATTATAACTCCTCTTTAAAAAACTTACTAACAACCCTAACTTGATAATATGAGACCCGTTACTTACGATGTTGAGGGTATATTTACAATAAATGACATAGCTGCCGAATTGTACAGGTTTCATGTCGGAAGGGGCTACAATGCATTAAGTAATTGGGTTGTTTCTCTCTGGGGCCTCAGAGGTGATGATAATTTCAAGGCAGGAGATACTCCCAGAATGATACTTCCAATTCTTCTGGCACACGGTGTTGGAAATAAAGATATCGAGGAGTTTTCTGGTGAAGAAGTAAATTTCATACCTGGATCGAAAAAGACGTTAAAATATATCTTAAGAAACGATCATCCTGCAGCTCTGATAAGCGTATGCTATAAGCCATATATGGATGCGGTATGCAACTTGACTGGATTTCCAAAGGAGAATGTTTATTGTACTGAACTCCCGGATATGAATAAGATAAAGATGAGCGAGACTGAAAGGCTGCTTTTACAAAAATATGCAGAAGAAATAGCAAGAATGGATGTTCCTAAATGGTCTAAAGGCGCAAGATGCCTTGATGATGTTGATATAAATCACAGGGATACTATAGAAAGACTTGATCAGATGTATAATAACATTTATGATATGGATGCCAGCCGGCTGATTCATGAAACAGAGATTGTCGGCGGGCCAGCAAAAACAGAGGCAATGATGGATTTTGTTAGAAAAAAAGAATCAAAGGCCAAGGATACCATGTTTACAGGAGACAGCATTGCTGATGTAAACGCCTTAAGGGACGCTGGTCTTGGGGTAGCATTCAATGGAACTAGGGATGTTATTGAGTGTTCTGATGTGGCAATAATCTCGAATGATACCCTGCCCCAAACAGTAGTTGCCGAAACCTATCAGCAAAAAGGAAAGAAAGGTGTTTTAGAGTTGGCAGAGGCATGGGATAATGTTGTTACAAGCAGATCTCTCCCCGATTTCGGGATATCTGATAGTCTTTCCCAAAATGTCTACAATATGCGTGATTCGAGGGAGCTTGTAATGGAGTTATATCCTTTAGATAATACCGAAGACCATGAAAGGATAATTGAACTCAGCGGAGATGTACGCAACCAAGTAAGAGGAAAATTTGCAGGAACTTTAGTCTGATTGGTCGATAAGAATGAATGACAACTGGTATGTCGTAACTGGTGGCCCCTCCTCAGGCATCACTTCTACCTCAAACTTTCTAGCTGCTCTAGGTCATCACGTGGTTCCTGAAGCTGCGAGGATTGTTATCGATAATGGTATATCCAAAGGGAAGACTTTAGAAGATATCCGTGGGGATGAGTATGGCTTCCAGATTGAAGTGTACGATAAGAAAAAAGAGATTGAGAAAAACCTTTCCAAAAACAGGACCATCTTCTTCCAGAGAGGGATTCCTGACACGATTGCATATCTCAGAATGATTGGAAACGATAACGAGAAAATAAAGAACGATTGCAAAGAGTCAAGATACAGCAAGATATTCATTCTGGAACCGCTTCCGTACATGCAGGACCATGCCAGGACCGAGGGTGAAGAGGGTGCAAAGAGTATATTCGAGCTTCTCAAGCAGGTTTATAATGAACTCGGAATGAGAGTGGTTATTATTCCAAAAGCAACCATTGAAGAAAGAGCGAGAATGATCATATCCGAGATTGAGAAGAATGATTAAGACCTGTAGTTCCTGAAAGCATTGGTTATCTTTTCAAACGCAATTTTCTGGTCATTTTTATGGTCCCCGCCATCGTAAACAGTTCCGAATATATTAGTTCCTAGTCCTCTGTTGATCTCCAGGAAATAGTTTTTCCCGTTCACACATGGGAGCCAGTCCTGTCCTCCATACAGGACACCATAGTCGGCAAAAAGTCTTGCAATCTCCTCGGACATCAATGCTACCTCTTTTGGAAGTTGTGGGTTTGAGGGATCAATACCATGCGATTCGAGAATTGGATAGTCCTTTTCTGTTATTGATGCTGATATCTCGTCT
>DAOVFN010000110.1 GCA_030672885.1 Candidatus Aenigmatarchaeota archaeon
ATTAAAGGATGATGAAAGAGAATTCGGGGCACCGTGCCCTGGGATGACCCAGTAAGGCGCTGTCAGGCCCTTGGATATATCCTCTTGATTCTCATCTTTCTGCGGAAGATTGTCGCGCTGTTTGCCTCTATATCAATAACCGAGTCGATAGGAGCGCTCAGTCTCTCGTATCCAGACTCCCCGCCGATATGTTCTATGCGCGACCTGGTGAGCTTTGAGATGTCCCGCCCGAATATGGTCTTTCTGTCTCCTATCGCTCCCTTGTGGAAAACTATTATCGAGCATGACTCCAGCAGCCCTTCAGCAGAGAGCCTGCTCAGGATATTGTACGGCATGTTAAGGAGTTCTCCGAGCGCTATAAATATGATTGCTCGTCGAGGGCCCTGTTCACAAGGGCATCGGCCAGCTTCATCTTGGGGTCTGTCCTTGGGAGGTGGGTATAGGTCACTGTGGCGAAGGCCTTCTCGGTTCTTTTTACCTTCATGATGGCCTCGCGGATTCCGGGGTTCTTGACTTTGAACCTGCCCGAGAGCTGGTTCACCAGGAGCATGCTGTCGGAATAGCAGGAGACAGCTCCCTTCGTGAATTCCCTGGCGAGTTCCAGGGCCTTTAGGACTGCGGCATACTCTGCCTGGTTGTTGGTGGCTCCGCCTATGTATCCCCGGTGATTCGCAATGAGCTTCCCGTCCGGGGAGTATACAATGACTCCTATTGCAGAGGGTCCGGGGTTGCCCCTGGAGCCCCCATCCGAGTATGTGGATACGCTATCAAGTTCCTGTCCCATGGATTATTCTTGTGATGGGTAGATTAAAAAGAAAGCAGGCTGCTCAGTCGAACAGGCCGCCCCTGCAGGCATCGGCCACTATGAACAGGACTGCGGCAAAGATTATAACGTTTCCCAGGAGGTCTGCTGGCGGGGGAAATGTCCTGCTTATCTCACCGAGCTTGAGGACCCCGCCGATAAGGGCGGTTATCACTGCACCTGTCACGGCCCTTTCAGAGCGCATGACCTTGGCGCTGGCCTCGAGAAAGCGGGATATCTGGTCGAGGAAGCTCCTCTTGCTGGCCATGTTATATTGTTGGCCAGAGGGCAATATAAATGCACAAGCATGTGCCTGACGGCTTGGTGGCTATATTGAATGATGTGTTGCCAATGCCCCAAGCAGGGGGTTCATACCCGCAAGGAATGCTGTTATAGGATGCCCTTCCCTGCGACCGAGGTGCGCAATGCATACGTAAGAGAAGACGCTGTCAAAGGAGATTATTGGCAGCAGAAGGGCCCACAGGATTCTTTTATCTATCATCCTATCCAATAACATATTGCATGCGATGTCTTATAATATGCCTGCGCAAGGAGGGTTCCTATGAATGTGTTTTGCCATAGGATATGTCCGTTGAGGAAGACGAGGTTCTGCAGGAAAGAGAGAAAGGCCTGATGCTTGCGTTATAGGCAAATCACCATAGGGCTGTTGCACAACCCGTTCTTTATGATGATTTTTGTCCCAATGCCCGCCACCGATACCTTTATAAACAATATGTCACTATTATTAAGTGACAAATAGTTATTGGCTCTGTGAAGCACGGGTGGTGGCGCATGGACGAAATGGACATAACGCTCAAGCAATTAAGGAAATCCGTGGGATGCCTCTATGGCATTCATGATCAGAAGATTCTGGATTATGATTAGTGCGGGACATTCCCTGCTGCATGCTGGAACTCGAGCTTATCCCCTGTTCTTGTTTTGCTCTTTCCTGCCCTGCCCGCGGGCAGCTCCAGCACGAATTTTGCAGGGCCTGGCGGGAAGAATATCCTCCACGTCCTCCATGACAGGCCGAGCGGCCTCGCGTTCTCCACCACACGGATTACCCTCCTGCCGGAATCCAGGAACACGATGTCTATGGGGAACCTCATGCAGAGCATCCATATCCCCGGGCTGCTATCCCCTGAGAAGGTCATGAGAAGGCCGCGGCCCTCGGGCAGCTCCTTCCGGAACATGAGCCCCGTTGTCTTCTGCCATGCCGTCCCTGCCACTTCATGCGTGTCACAGAGCACGGTTCCCCTTGTAATGTTCCTTATCATCTCCCCCACCTATAACTGCTCCTTTATCTGCCTTGCCACTCCCGGACCGATTATCCTCTCCAGGCTTGCCTGCGGAATCTTTCTGAGGTCCTCCAGGCTCCTGAGCCTTGATGAAAAGAGCATCCTGGCCCGAGCCCTTCCCACACCCTTGAGCTTCACCAGGGGCAGGAGCTCCTCCCTGATACCGTGCTTCACCCTTATCCTGAGCTTCCTCAGCTCTCTGAGAGTGTCCATGTGACCGAGCAGGAGCCCCAGCTCCTGCATGGAATAGAGCAGCCAGTCTGCGTTGCTGAGCCTCACCCTCAGTTCCCCTGGAGTCACCCTGAAGCTGTCCATGAGGACATCCTCTCCTGCCTCCTCCATCCATTCCTGGAAGAGCATGGCTGTCTTGACCGATCCCAGGTAGCCATCGTACCCAATATCCCAGGGGTTGGGGGGTCTCTGTATCAGGACCTTCTCTTCCCTGTTCAGGACGTCGTTTATGATCTCAAGGTCGTTCTTTCTGACAGGAAGCATGGGCGACATCTCCATGGTGTTGCTCATCACCTGGAGCCAGGCTAGGTGGCTGGCGTGCCTCTCCCCTGCAATCTCCATGCTCCTTATGAAGTGGTTCGCAGTGAGCGGGTCTATATAGAGCTCCGATACCCTCCTGCCAATCCTCGTGGCCGTGAGACCTATGTCACTTCCCAGGGATGCAGCGCTCCGGAACGGGCCTGTGTCTTCCCTGGCCTTGTCTGTCTTTATGAACCCGAACTCATCAAGGAGCAGGATTATCCTGTCCATTATTGCCGAAAGCCCTGCAGAGTCCCCGTACTGGTGCGCATAGAATGTCTTTGAAAAGAACTCCAGGAGCCCGGACCTCGAGGGAGTCACACCTGATGATACAAGGGCAAGCACGTGCGCCCTCAGGACGGGCTCAACCCCGAGTTTGGAATATATCCTCTCTGGCTCTCCCTTGATATAATTGTCCCAGGCGTACCTGGCATCGGCCTCGCTCTTTGCCATGAGTATGGCCTGGCCCTCGGTATCGTATTTGGGTCGGCCTGCACGACCTGACATCTGCTCTACTTCCAGTATGGGTATGAAATCCATCCCCCTGTGCGAGGTGAACCTCTTCAGGTCCCTTATTATCACCCTCCAGGC